>NZ_JBBBEM010000051.1:0-11927 GCF_037154035.1 Kineococcus sp. G2
TTCTACTCGGAGGCGGTGGAGGTGTCGCCCTGGCGCTGCTCGGAACCGGGCGGGCCGATCCAGACGGTCTTGGCGTTCATGAACGCGTGCATGCCCAGGTCGGTGAGCTCGCGGCCGTAACCGCTCTGCTTCACCCCGCCGAACGGCAGTTCCGGGTAGCTGGTGGTCATCCCGTTGACGAACACCATCCCGGCGTGCACGTCCCTGATGAACCGGGCCCGCTCGTCCTCGTCCTCGGTCCAGATGTTCGAGCCCAGCCCGTAGGGGTGGCTGTTGGCGATGTCGATCGCCTCGTCCAGGCTCGAGACGGTGAACAGCACGGCGACCGGCCCGAACACCTCCTCGTGGTAGAGGTCCATCTCCTCGGTGATCCCGGTGAGCAGGGTCGGCCGGTAGTACCAGCCGGGCCCGTCGACGCGCTCGCCGCCGACGACCACGGTGGCGCCCTTGGCCACGGCGTCCTCCACGTACTCCTCGACGTCGTCGCGGCCGGACTCGGTGGCCAGCGGGCCCACCTGCGTGCCGGCGTCCATCGGGTCCCCGACCCGCTGCGCGGCGAGCTTCTCGGCGAACAGCCGGGTGAACTCCTCGGCGACGTCGGTGTGCACGAAGAACCGCTTCGCGGCGATGCAGCTCTGCCCGTTGTTCTGGCAGCGGGCGGTGACCGCGACGCCGGCGGCGGTGTCCAGGTCCGCCGACGGCATGACGACGAACGGGTCGCTGCCGCCCAGTTCCAGCACGGTCGGCTTCAGGGCGTCCCCGGCGATCGAGGCCACCGACTGCCCGGCGGGGGCGCTGCCGGTGAGGGTGGCGGCGACCACGCGGTCGTCGCGCAGCACCCGCTCGATCGTTCCGGAGCCGATGAGCAGGGTCTGGAACACGTCGTCGGGGAACCCGGCCCTCCGGAACAGCTCCTCCATGTAGAGGGCGGTCTGCGGCACGTTGCTGGCGTGCTTGAGCAGGCCGACGTTGCCGGCCATCAGGGCCGGGGCGGCGAAGCGCATCGCCTGCCACAGCGGGAAGTTCCACGGCATGATCGCCAGCACCGCGCCCAGCGGCTGGTACGTCACGTACGCCTGCTGCGCACCGACGGCCTCGGCGTCCGCCGGCCGGGGTTCCAGGAAGGACGGGCCCTGCTCGGCGTAGTAGCGCAGAGCCGCCACGCACTTGCCCACCTCGGCCTTCGCGGCGGCGAGGGTCTTGCCCATCTCCGTCGTCATCAGGGCGGCCACGTCGTCGGTGTCGCCCTCCAGCACGTCGGCGGCCGCGCGCAGCCACCCCGCCCGCTGCTCGGTGCTCGTCAGCCGGTAGGAGGCGAACGCCGCCGCTGCCCGGGCGATCCGGTCCTCCAGCGCCTCCTCGCTCAGCGGCTCGAACTCCCTGACCGTCTCACCGGTCGCCGGGTTGATCGTCGCGATCGCCACTTCGGGTCCCTCCGCACGTGCTCGTCACCGGCCCGCCGGGCCGGTGCTGCCGGGGACCCGTCCTACCCGCCCGGGGCCGGGCCCGCCACCGCGCGGGGACCGCTGCCGGGGGCACACTGGCGCCGTGACGAGCACCGAGGAGCGGCCCGCCGCGTCCCTGACGATCGCCGAGGTCGCGCAGCGCCTGGGGTTGAGCACGCACGCGCTGCGCTACTACGAGACCGAGGGGCTGCTCGTGGGGGCGCCCTCGCGCACCACCACGGGCCGGCGCCGCTACGGCGAGGACGACCTGCGCTGGATCGTGATGGTGCAGCGGCTGCGCGCCACCGGGATGCCGGTGCGGGAGATCCGCGAGTACGCCGAGCTGGTCCGGGCCGGTGCCGGTACCGAGCGGCAGCGCCTGGCGGTGCTGACGGCCCACCGGAAGCGCGTCCTGGCGCAGCTCGACGAGGTGACCGCCCACCTGGGGGCCATCACGGCGAAGATCGACGGGTACGCGGCGCAGCTCGGCGCCCCGGAGCGCCCTCGCTGACCCCGGGGCGGTGTGGAGTTGACTTCGAGCGCGCTCGAAGTCGCAGGCTCCTCGCATGGCACCCGCGACGGACGTCCCCACCCGCACGCTCGGCCGCGCCGCGAACGGCACCGAGCTGACCGTCTCCGCCCTCGGCCTCGGCTGCATGGGCATGAGCGCCTTCTACGGCACCCGCGACGAGGCCGAGTCCCTGGCCACGATCGGCGCCGCCCTCGACGTCGGCGTCACCTTCCTGGACACCGCCGACATGTACGGGCCGTTCACCAACGAGCAGCTCGTCGGGCGGGCGATCTCCTCCCGCCGCGACGAGGTGGTCCTGGCGACCAAGTTCGGCAACGAGTTCCTGCCCGACGGGGGCCGGCGCGTCAACGGCCGCCCCGAGTACGTGCGCTCCGCGTGCGACGCGAGCCTGCAGCGCCTCGGGGTGGACGTCATCGACCTCTACTACCAGCACCGCGTCGACACCACGGTGCCCGTGGAGGAGACGTGGGGCGCGATGGCGGAGCTCGTCGCGGCGGGCAAGGTGCGCCGGCTCGGCATCAGCGAGGCCGCCCCCGAGACGATCCGCCGCGCCCACGCCGTCCACCCGGTGACCGCCCTGCAGACCGAGTGGTCGCTGTGGACGAGGGACCCGGAGGAGAACGGCGTGCTCGCCACCGTGCGCGAGCTGGGCATCGGTTTCGTCCCGTACTCCCCGCTGGGCCGGGGTTTCCTCTCCGGCGCGATCCGCAGCGTCGATGACCTGGCGCCGGACGACTTCCGCCGCAGCAACCCGCGGTTCCAGGGGGAGAACTTCCAGCGCAACCTCCGGCTCGTCGACGAGGTCCGCGCCCTGGCGGACGCGAAGGGCGTCACCGCCGGGCAGGTGGCGCTGGCCTGGCTGCTGGCGCAGGGCCCGGACGTGGTGCCGATCCCCGGAACCAAGCGGCGCAGCTACCTGGCGGAGAACGTCGCCGCCGTCCACGTCGAGCTGAGCGCCGACGAGCTCGCCCGGCTGGACGCCGTGCTGCCGGCCGGCGCCACCGCCGGCGACCGGTACCCCGACATGAGCACCGTCCACCGCTGACCCCCCCGCACCCCCCTCCTGCGGTGATCAAGGAAGTTGCAACTTCCTTGATCACCGCGGGTGAGGCGGGGGAGGGGGTCAGACGTCGAAGGGGACGCCGTGCTCCACCGGGCGCAGCTCCAGGCCGCCGAGGTTCTTCGCCTGCCCCGCGTACAGGCCCAGCCCCACCTCGGACAGCAGCGCGTCGTGGATGGCGAAACCGCTGCCGGCGCGCACGGCCCGCACGAAGTCGATCATCTCCCTGCTCGCCGCCCACGGGGCGCTCAGCGGCAGCGCCAGCACGTCCACGCCCTCCGGCGCCACCGCGTAGGAGTCGCCGGGGTGGAAGACGGTCGGCTCGCCCTCGGCGCGCAGCAGCAGCCCGACGTTGCCGACCTGCGGCACGTCGGCGTGGATGAGGGCGTGCTCGCCGCCGACCGCCTCGACGCTCAGGTCGCCCACGGTGAGCGTGGACCCGGCGTGCAGCGCCGAGGCCTCGATGCCGGCCCCGCGCAGCGAGGCGGCCGTCTCCGGCTCCGCGTGCAGCACGGCCCGGTCGTCGGACTCCAGCAGCTGCGGCAGCTTCTCGACGTCCACGTGGTCGGGGTGCTGGTGGGTGACGACGACCGCGTCGAGGTCGGTGAGCTCCTCCCAGCCGCGGCTGAAGACGCCGGGGTCCACCAGGACGCGGGCGCGGGCGGTCTCGACGAGCAGGCAGCTGTGGCCGTAGCGGGTGATGCGCATGGCGTCATCGTGGCCCCGCCGGCTCCCGCCGCGCACGTCCTGCGCGTCGCCGCCCCGGCGAGGCGGGCCCGCCGCTTCGCTGAGGTGGATCAGGCGGCCGCGGTGCGGGTGCGGTGCTCCTCGAAGATGGTGACGAGCTCGGCGGCGGCGCGCTCCAGCTCCGCGATGTCCTGCGCGGTGAAGTCGTGGGGCTCGACGCCGATGACGCAGTGGGCGCCGACGACCTGCCCGTCCGGGGTGTGCAGCGGCACGCCCGCGTAGGCGCGCACACCGTCCTCGGTCACCACCGGGTTGTCGTGCTGGTCGGCGTCGAGGGTGGCGTCGGGGACGACGTACGGGGCGTCCCGGACGACGGTGGTGGTGCAGAAGGACCACTCCACGGGGATGGCGCCGATCTGCGCGACCCAGCCGACCAGGCCGTGGCTGCCGGCGAAGACCACGGACGAGTCCAGCACGAGGCTGACCAGGCTGAGGGGGAACCCCAGCCGGGCGGCGGTGCGGGCCGCCACCTCGTCCAGGCGCCGCTTGAGCTCGGGGTGCTCGCCGTCCCAGTCGGCGGCCGCCGTCAGCCGTGCGCGGTCGGTCAGCACGCCGGCCTCGTCCATCGTCCGCTCCTCGTCCTCGCGACGGGTCCACGCTGCTCGGGAACCCGTACCGCCTGCACATCGACCGGAACCGGGGACGTCCTTGACACCTGCGGCGGCACACCACCCGCTCGCCCCACCCCGGTGGGTGAACCGTGCGCGCTCCGGGCACCGCACGTGCGGCGGCCGCCGCAGTACCGTCCGCGCAGCGCTCGGCGGTGCACCCGTCCGCGTCACCCGTCCGGCTCCCTGCACGTGGTGCCCCGCGGCGCCGATGTGGTTGAGCATGGGAACAGGGCAGGCACAGCAGCCGGGCGCACCGGGGCGCCGTGCACCGCGCGCCGTGGAGGCACCCACGGCCGTGGAGTGGCTGCGGCGCCTCGCGGACGTCTCCGACCCCGAGCGGGCGCTGGCCGTGTGGACCGAGGCGGCCCTGGCCACCGACTGCCTGGGCATGCAGCTGGAGCCCGAGGAGCTGCAGCGCGTGGGGCAGTGGCTGGTGGAGCACTGCGCGGACCAGCCGATGCGGATGGCCGCCCGCAGCTGCCTGGTCCGCCTGCGCGTGCACGGCATCTTCCGCTCCGCGTAGGCGGCCCCGGCTGCTGCGCGCAGCGGGCGGAGCGCCCCGCCGAGCTCGCGCCCTCAGCGGGGCGGGGTCGCCTCCGCCTCGCTGAGGCCGCTGGTGAGGTCGATGACGCGGCGGGGCGGCTCGGGAGCGTCGAGGAAGAGGGTCACCGGTTCCCCCGACGGGGAGGTGCGGTGGTAGGTCCGCACCCCCGCCGCGACGGCCAGCACGCCGGCGGCCGCGCACACCGCGGCGGTCGGCAGGCCGGTGGCGGTGGCCACCCGCTCGGCCGGCAGGGCCCCGCGGTGGGTGCGGTACCAGGCGCGCAGGTGGTCCAGGACGGTGCGTTCTTCAGCGCTGAGGGCGGGCACGGGCACCTCCGACGTGGACGAGGACGTCTTCCGGAAAGTACCGCACCGGGGCCCGCGGTCGTGAACGCGCGGGGCGGGCGGGCACCCGTCCGGCCTTCACGTCGCCTCGATCGCCAGCTCCGCCCAGACCGTCTTGCCCTCGCCCTCGAGGGAGACGCCCCAGTCGTCGGCGACGGCCTCGACGATGCCCAGGCCCCGCCCGCCCAGGGCGTCGGGGTCGGCGTGCCGCTCGCGCGGGTGGCGCGTGGAGCGGTCCTGGACGCTGATGGTCAGGCGCTGCGCGAGGCGGTCGTAGCGCAGCAGGACACCCGTGGCGGAGTCGGTGTGCACCAGGGCGTTGGTGACGAGCTCGCTGAGCACGAGCTCCGCCTCGTCGAGCAGCTCGGTCGCGTCCCACGCCTCCAGCGCGGTGCGCAGGAAGGCGCGCGAGCGCGCCACCGCCCGCACGTCCCCCGGCAGCGGCAGCGTCGCCTCCTCCAGCTGGGCGCTGGGGCCGGCGTACTCCAGCACGAGCATGGCGGCGTCGTCGTCGAGGCGGTGCGGGATGCTCGCCATGATCCGGTTCGCCAGTTCCTCGCACGAGGCGCCGGCGTGGGCGGCCACGGTGCGCCGCAACGACTCCACGCCCTCCTCGAGCTGCTCGGCGCGCGACTCCACCACCCCGTCGGTGTAGAGGACGACGCGGCTGCGCCGGCGCAGCCGGTGGGTGGCGGTGGGGTAGGCCGCCTCCGGGTCCACACCCAGCGGCGGGCCGGGTTCGACGTCCAGCTCGTGCAGGTCCGGCCCGTCGGCGACCAGGGGGGCGGGGTGGCCGGCGGTGGCGACGGTGACGGTCCCGGAACCCTGGTCGAGGCGGACCAGGCAGCAGGTGGCGAACAGCTCCTCGGCCATCTCCACGAGCAGCCGGTTGGTGCGCTCCAGCGCCGCCGCCGGCCCGTGCCCCTCGGTGACGTAGGCGCGCACGGCGGTGCGCAGCTGCCCCATGAGCCCGGCGGCGGTGGTGCTGTGGCCCTGCACGTCGCCGATGACGAACACGACGTCGTCGTCGAGGGCGATGGCGTCGTACCAGTCGCCGCCGACCTCGGCGCCCACGACCGCCGGCTGGTACCGCACCGCCACGGCGACCCGCTCGAGCACGGGCAGGCGCTGCGGCAGCAGGCCGCGCTGCAGCGTGCGGGCCAGCTCGGTGAGCGCGCCGACCGAGACGGCGAGGTTCTCCCGGGCGGCGCGCTCGGCGTCGAGCAGTTGCGCGCGCTCGAGGGCGAGGGCCACCTGGGCGGCGACGCTGGCGAACAGGGCCACCTCCACGTCGGTGGGCTCGCCGTCGTCCCACTCGACCACCAGCGCCCCGAGGGGGCGTCCGCTGCGCTCGACGAGGGGCACGGCCAGCGTGGACGCGGACGCCCAGGGCAGCTGCGCGGGCGTGCCCGTGGGCCTGCGGGCGCCGCTCCCGGCGAGCACGACGGGGGCGCTGGTGCGGACGGCCTCGGCCACGGGGTCGTCGGCGTCGGGGGCGACGGTGCGCAGCGCCGCGAGCTCGGGCGGCAGGGGCGGGTGCCCGCTGCCGGTGAGGACCCCGTGCGCGGGGTCGGCGAGGTACAGGGCGGCGGCCGTGCAGCCGGCGGCCTCGACGACGGCGCGCGGCACCGAGGCGGTGATGTCGGCGGTGGTGGCGCTGGTGGACAGCAGCGCGGTGAGGGACTGCAGCAGCGCGGTGCGCGCGGCGGCGGCCGCGGCGGCGGCCTCGCGGTCCTCGGCGAGCTCGCGGGCGGTGCGCTGCTCGCCGACCAGCAGGGCGTTGTCGATGGCGATGCCCGCCCCGCGGGCGGCGGCGGTGGCGGCGGCCTCGGCGTCCTCGTCGAAGCGGCCGGGTTCGCGGTGGCCGAAGAGGAGGGCGCCGAGGACGCGGCCGTCGGTGGAGGTGACGGGCACGGCGAGGTAGCTGCGCATCGGCGGGTGGCCGGCCGGCATCCCGCGGCGGCCGCCGCGCCCGAACCGCGGGTCGGTGAGCACGTCGTCGATGCGGACGGCGGCGGCGCCGGTGAAGGTGGGGGCGAACAGGGGGGTGTTGCGCACCGGCTCGGTGGCGGGGAAGTCCTCGGCCGACGCCCCGGCGAGCGTCAGCAGGTCCAGCCGGTCGCCGTGCTCGTCGCGGTCGTGGTAGAAGAACGCGCCGTACTCGGCGCCGGTGACGTCCGTGGCGGCGACGGTGGCGGCGTGCAGGATGGCGCGCAGGTCCTGGCCGTGGCGCAGGGACAGTGTCGTGACCTCGAGGAGCGTCTGGTGCTCGCGCCGGCGACTGACCACACGCAGAGCTTACTTCCCGCAACTCTCCGTATTCGCTACGGCGAGTCCCCTCGGGGGCGCCGTGGACGAGCGCACCACCAGGGTCGTCGCCAGCTCCACCCGCGGGTGCGGGACCTCGCGACCGTCGGCCACGTCCAGCAGGGTGCGGGCCGCGGCCGCGCCCATCTCCGCGAGCGGCTGGCGCACCGTCGTCAGCGGCGGCGAGGCCCACGTGGCCAGGTCCAGGTCGTCGAAGCCCACCACGCTGAGGTCCTCCGGCACCCGCAGGCCGCGGCGGCGCACCGCCTCGTACACGCCCAGCGCCATCTGGTCGCTGGCGGCGAAGACCGCGGTGGGGGGCTCGGGCAGGTCCAGCAGCGCCTGCGCCTCGCGCAACCCGGAGCCCTGCCGGAAGTCACCCTCGCGGACCAGCTCGTCCTCCAGCACCAGGCCGGCGGCTTCCACGCCGGCGCGGTGCCCGTCCAGGCGCGCGCGGCTGCACAGCAGGTGGGCCGGCCCGCCGATGTGCGCGATGCGCCGGTGCCCCAGCTGCACGAGGTGCTCGGCGGCGGCCACGCCACCGGCCCAGTTCGTCGCCCCCACCGACGGCACGCCCACGGGGGGCAGGCCCGCCGGGTCGACGACCACCAGCGGTACCGAGCTCTCGCACAGCACCGGGCCGAGGTCGTGCTGCAGGTCGGTGGTCACCAGCAGCACGCCGTCGCTGGCGCGCCGGTGCAGGTTCTGCAGCCACGTCTCCGCCGCGGCGCTGCGCCCGTGCACCGCCGAGACGACCGTGCCGGCGCCGGCGGCGTGGGCGACCTCCTCCACGCCGCGGATGATCTCCACCGCCCAGGGGGAGTCGAGGTCGTCGAAGACCAGGTCCAGCAGGAAGGCCCGCGAGCGGCGCGGCCCGCGCTGGACGCGGTAGCCGTGGTGGCGCAGCAGCGCCTCCACCTTCTCGCGCGTCGCGGCGGCCACGTCGTCGCGCCCGTTGACGACGCGGGAGACGGTGGGCACCGACACCCCGGCCTCGCGGGCGATGTCGGTGATCGTCACCTGTCGGCTGCTGGTGTCGGGCACGCCCCGAACGGTAGCCGTCACCGGCACCGTCCGGGGCGCACCCGCTCCCACCGCTGCGGTCTCAGCGCTTGCCGCGCACGGAGCGCAACGTGTCCTGCAGCGCGTAGTAGGCGGGCTTGCGCTCGTAGTCCTCCGTCATGACGGTGGCCGAGCCCTCCGCGGGGAAGAACACCGGCACCCAGGAGTACTTGTCGGTGAAGCCCCAGATCGTGAAGGAGTTGCAGGTCTCCACGCCCAGGCAGGCCTCCAGGGCCCGGCGGTAGTAGTCGGCCTGCTGCGCCTGCTGGGCGGCGGTGGGCTCGCCGTCCTCGGGCAGGCCGGCGATGCGCACGTCGAGCTCGGTGATGGCCGTCTCCAGGCCCAGGGCGGCGAACCGCTCCAGGTTCGCCTCCAGGTCGCCGGGGAACCCGTACTGGGTGCTCAGGTGGCTCTGCGGGGCGAAGCCGTGCACGGGCACGCCGTCGGCCTTCAGCTCCTTGATCAGGTCGTAGTAGGCGTTGCTCTTGGCGTTGATGCTCTCCACGCCGTAGTCGTTGAAGAACAGCTTCGCCCGCGGGTCGGCCTCGTGGGCCCAGCGGAAGGCGTCGGCGACGATCTCCGGTCCCAGTTCGCGGATCCAGATGTTCTCCTCGCGGTACTCGCCGTTCTCGTCGAAGATCTCGTTGGCGACGTCCCACTGCTGGATGCGGCCCGCGTAGCGGCCCACGACCTTCGTGATGTGCTCGTGGAGGATCTCGCGCAGCTCCTCCTTCGAGAAGTCGCCCTCCTCCAGCCAGGCGGGGTTCTGGCTGTGCCACAGCAGGGTGTGGCCGCGCACGACCTGGCCGTGTTCCTGCGCGTAGCGCACGATCGCGTCGGCCGGGTAGAAGTTGTAGAAGTCGCGGGTGGGGTGGATGTACTCCCACTTCATCTGGTTCTCGGCCGACAGCGAGTTGAACTGGCGGGCCATGACGTCGCGGTACTCGACGTCGTAGGCGAACGGGTCCGCGTAGGGCTGCTCGGCGTGGTGGCCGCCGCCGGCGACCGCGGTGCCGATGAAGAACCCCTTCGGGGCGGCGCGGCGCAGGGTGTCGCGCTCGTGGTGGCCGGCGCGCTCGGCGCTCTGGGTGGCCCGCTCCGCCGCGGCCGGCGACGGGGCGGCGGTCGCCGGTGCGGCGAGCGCGGCCACGGCCAGGGGGGCGGCCACGAGGGCGGTGGTGATCCGGGAGGCCCGGAAGGCGGTGCGGGGGGTGCGTGCTCGGCGCATGCTCTGCTCCTCGGCTTCATCGCCAGAGTTCCGGAAAGGCTTCCGGAAGCGGGTGCCCCGGACTCTAGGGAGAGGCACAGCCAGCGTCAACCCGTCGGCGCAGCGTCACGCTCCTTCGCCCACCCCACCCACCCGCGGTGATCCTGCGAGCGCGAGCGCTCAACCGTGCGAGATCACCGCGGGGTTCCGGTGGGGGTTCTCCGGCAGGGGCTACCGGGCCGCGCGGCGCACCAGCTCCAGCTCGTCCAGCACCGCCCCGGCGGGCAGCGCGATCCGCAGGTCGGCGCGCTCCGCGGCGGGCAGCCGCAGCGGCACCTCCACCTCGCCCCAGGAACCCGCCGCCAGTGCGGCGCGCCCCGCGGGCAACCACGCGCCCGACGTCCCGCGCACCTGCACCACCACCTCGTCACCGTCGCGCTCGCCCCGGACGCAGCAGCGCAGCGCCACCACCCCGGCCGCCGCGCAACCGGCGAACTCCAGCCGGGCGCCCCAGCCGGGAACCGCGGCCCGCACCGCCGTGCGGTCCGAGCCGTCGCGGGGCACCAGCTCCACGCCCTCCGCGGCGTCGAACGCAGCGGCCCGCACCGGCTCGCGCGGCGGCAGCGGCTCGCCCTCGACGGTCAGCGCGACCTCCGCGCGCACGTCCTCGGCGGAGGAACCCACCAGCAGGTGGTACTCGCCCGGCAGCACCCCGGTCCGCGAGCGCGCCACGTCGCGCACCGCCAGCCGGTCCACCGGCACGGCGAGCACGGCGGTGGTGCTCGACCCCGGCTCCACCCGCACCCGCCGGTGCGCCAGCAGGCGGCGCCGCGGAAAGGGCACCGCCAGCCCCGGCGCGGTCGCGTACACCTGCACCAGCTCCACGACCGCCCGCTCGCCGTCGTTGACGAGCTCGACGCTCACCTCGACCTCCTCGCCGGCCCGCGCGAGCGCCCGGTCGGCGCGGACGCCGCGGTGCTCCACCGAGCCGTACCCGAGGCCGTGGCCCAGCGGGAACAGCACCCCGCGCTCGCCCCACGCGTAGCCCGCGCGGCGGGTGACGTCGTCGTGGTCCACCGCGTCGGGCAGGACCGCGTCCTCGCGGTACCAGGTCTGCGGCAGCCGGCCGGACGGCTCGACGTCCCCGAGCAGCACGTCGGCCAGCCCGTGCCCCAGTTCCTGGCCGGCGTGGCTGGACCACACCGCGGTGCCCACCTCGTCGAGCAGGTCGCCCAGCGCGTACGGGTAGGAGGAGAGCAGCACCAGCACGCACCCGGGTGCCGCCTCGCGCACCGCCCGCACCAGTTCCGCGCTCGCGTGCGGCAGGGCCAGGCTCGTGCGGTCCTGCGTCTCGCGGCCGCCGACGTGCGGGTCGTTCCCGACGACGACGAGGACGTGGTCGGCGCCGGCCGCGACCGCGGCGGCGGCCGCCGCGCCGCTGCGGTGGGTGCGCCGGACGAACCGGGCGGCACCGGCGGGCTCGACGGCCTCTGCGGACAGCGCCCCCGTGGTGGGGTCCACCACGACCCAGCGGCCGGTTCCCTCGTGCCGCAGCGCGACGGTGCCGGCGTCGGCGTGCACGGCGAACGTCTCCTGCACCACCCAGCCGCCCACGCGGGTGGCGGTGGCGGCCAGGCCGGCCTCGCCGCGGGTGACCAGCCGCCCCGTCGCCGCGTGCCGCAGGGTCACCACGCCGTCGGCCCACTCGGTGACGTCGAAGCGGGCGTCCTCACCGGCCGCCCCGGCGTTCGCCAGCAGCGCGCCGTCGGCGGCGGCGGTGACGTAGCGGCCCGAGGTGGTGTGCCGCAGGCTGATCCGGTCCGCACCCTCCTCCGCGAGGACCCGGTCCGCGCCGAGGCGCTCCCGCAGCGCCGAGGCCAGGCCGGTCGCGGGGGGGGGGGGGGGGGGGGGGGGGGGGGGGGGGGGGGGGGGGGGGGGGGGGGGGGGGGGGGGGGGGGGGGGGGGGGGGGGGGGGGGGGGGGGGGGGGGGGGGGGGGGGGGGGGGGGGGGGGGGGGGGGGGGGGGGGGGGGGGGGGGGGGGGGGGGGGGGGGGGGGGGGGGGGGGGGG
>NZ_JBBBEM010000052.1:0-6169 GCF_037154035.1 Kineococcus sp. G2
GGTCAGGACGGCGTCGGCCAGCGGCCCCACCACGGCCACCGTGCCGTCCGCCGGCAGCGGCAGGGCGCCACCGCGGTCGCGCAGCAGCACCACGCCCGCCGCGGCGGCCTCGCGCGCCAGCGCGACGTGCTCGGCGCGCCCGACGTCCTCGGCGCGCACGTCGGCGTAGGGGCGCTCCTCGCCGGGCACGTCCTCGTCGAGCTCGCCGGTGCGCGCGCGCAGCGTCAGCAGCCGGCGCACGGCCGCGTCCACGTCGTCCCGCGTCAGCTGCCCGCGCTCCAGCGCGGTGCGCAGCGCCCCCAGCGTGGGCCCGGGGTCGTCGCCGTCGTCGGTGAAGGAGTCCACACCCGCGCGCACCGCGGCGGCGTCGGCGGTGGCGAGGTCGTCCGCCCAGCGCTCCAGCCGCACGAGGTTCCCGGGGGCGCCGGCGTCGGTGACGACGGCCAGGCCGTCGGGGTCGGCGACCCAGGCGCGCAGGTGCTCGCGCACCAGGGGGCTGACGTGGGCGGGGACGCCGTCGACGAGGTTGTAGGCGAGCATCGCCGCGCCCACCACACCGGCCTCGACGGGCCCGCGGAACGCCGGCAGCTCCAGCTCGTGCAGCACCCGCTCGCGCACCTGCACTGACGCGGTCGCCCGCCACGGCTCGCCGTCGTAGGCCAGGAAGTGCTTCAGGGTGGGCACGGTCTGCCACACCCGCGGGTGCTCGCCGCGCAGGCCGGCCGCGTAGGCGGTCGCCAGTTCCGCCGTCAGGTGCGGGTCCTCGCTGAAACCCTCCTCGTTGCGACCCCACAGCGGGTTGCGCAGCGGGTTCACCACCGGCGCCCAGACGTTCAGGCTGACGTCGGGGTCGGTGAGCTTCTTC
Source organism: Kineococcus sp. G2 (assembly GCF_037154035.1). NCBI lineage: Bacteria > Bacillati > Actinomycetota > Actinomycetes > Kineosporiales > Kineosporiaceae > Kineococcus > Kineococcus sp. G2. The sequence continues at coordinate 866 of NZ_JBBBEM010000052.1, forward strand.
GCCCGGACCTCGCGCCCCACGGCCAGCCCCACGCGGCGCAGCAGGTCCGCGTCCCAGGTGGCCGCCAGTCCCACCGTCTGCGGGAAGACCGTCGCCGGGCCCAGCCACGCCACGCCGTGCGCGGCCTCGGTCCCCGTGCGGAAGGCGGCCAGCCCCAGGCGGGGGACCGCCGGGGCGTGCTGGTGCAGCATCGCCAGGCGCTCGTCGGGCGTGAGGCGGTCCAGCAGGTCGTCCACGCGCTCGCGCAGGGGCAGGCGGGCGTTGCGGAACGGCAGGGTCATCGTCGGTCCCTTCGCGTCGAAGCGCTTGCACCGTAGCGGTCCGGGGAAGCACGGGGCTAGAGCCCTGGCAACGGCCCCATCACGAATCCGGGCAACGCCTTGTCATCGCCGGGGGACGCCCGTACGGTGGAATTGATCGAAGCGCTTCGACCGGCAACGAAGCCCCGTCGCGAGGTGGCGACCCAGAGCTCGCGCTGATCGACGTCCGACATGAAGGAGTGTGGACAACGATGGACCAGCACACCCGCCCCGCGGCGGAACGCACCGCACCCCCCGCCGGCCCCGCGCGGCGCTCCGTGCTCGGCACGGTCGCCGCCGGAGCGGCGCTCGCGGCCCTGCCGACAGGCCTGGCGGCGTGCAGCTCGAGCGAGGGGGCGGCCGGCCCGCAGGTCGAGGGGCCGCTGTCCGAGGCGGACCTGGCCGCCGTCCTGCCCACGTACCGGGCGCGGTCGCTGGTCGAGCCGGACATCCCCGGCGTGGACGGCTCCACCCCCGGCTACACCACGATGCCCGCCGCCCTCGTCAAGGCCGTCGACGGCGTGCCCGGCTCCGGCGGCACCTACACCGCGATGACCCCCGCCTGGTGGACCGCCCCGCCCGGCGACAACGTCTACCACGACGCCGTCAACGAGGCCCTCGGCGCCACCGTGGAGTTCCAGGTCACCGACGGCGTCACCTACGGCGAGAAGCTGCAGGCCGTCCTCGCCTCGCCCGACGACGTGCCGGACTGGGTGGTCATCCCCACCTGGAACGTCCCCCCGCGCTTCGAGCGCGGCGTCACCGCGCTGTTCGCGGACCTCACCGACCACCTCGCCGGCGACGAGGTCCTGAAGTACCCGAACCTGGCGAACCTGCCCACCGACGCCTGGAAGTACTGCGTCTTCAACGGCCGCCTGTACGGGCTGCCCTACCCCGGCGAGCTGGTGGGCAACGCGATCTTCTACCGCCGCGACATCTTCGGCCAGCTCGGCCTGGCCGCCCCCACCAGCCCCGACGAGCTCATCGCCGTCGCCAAGGACGCCACCTCCGAGTCCGCCCGGCGCTGGGGCGCGGAGGACATGTGGGACGGCGCGCAGATGCTGTTCGGCGCCGGCGCCGACTGGCACCTGCAGGACGGGAAGCTGCTCAGCCGGTTCGAGACCGAGGCGTACCGCAACGCGCTGGAGTGGAACCGTGAACTGTTCGCCTCCGGTGCCGTGCACCCCGACGCCGTCGCCGGGAACTTCCAGCAGGGCAAGGACCGCTTCGAGGCCGGGCAGACCCTCATCACCTACGACGGCCTCGGCGGCTGGCACGAGGCGCTGGCGCGGGTCCTGCCCTCCAACCCCACCTTCGAGCAGCACCCGCTGGACTGGTTCGGCCCCGACGGCGGCGACCCGATCCTGTTCAAGGGCCAGCCCGTCAGCATCTTCAGCTTCCTCAAGAAGACCGACGACACCGCCGCGATCGAGGAGATGCTCGCCATCGCGGACTACATCGCCTCGCCCTTCGGGTCGGAGGAGTTCCAGCTCGTCAACTACGGCGTCGAGGGCGTCACCTTCGAGCGGGACTCCGCCGGTGCGCCGGCGCTGAACGAGCGCGGCCTCACCGAGGTCACCACCACCTACGGGTTCCTCACCAGCCCGCCCATCGTCAACGCCAAGGTCCAGTTCCCCCAGTACGTGCGCGACTTCTGCGAGTGGATGGCCCGCCAGGCCCCGCACGTCACCGAGCCGGTCTTCTACGGCCAGCAGATCCAGGACCCCAGCCAGTACAGCTCCCTGGGCAAGCCGTTCGACGACCTCGCCAAGGACATCGCCCGCGGCCGCAAGGACATCAGCGCCCTCGACGAGGCCATCACCACGTGGCGCAACAGCGGCGGCGACGAGCTGCGCGCCTACCGCGAGAAGTTCCTCACCGGCGACGAGGCGAGCTGACCGTGGCGTCGGGAACCCGCCTGGAGCCGCCGCGCCAGGAGCGCGGCGGCCCCGGCGCCGCCGCACCGCGGGCGGTGCGGAAGGCGCGGCCGGCGGGGAACAGGATGGGGCACCTCGCCCGCCTGCGCCGGGACCGCAGCCTGCTGCTGATGTGCCTGCCGATGGTGGTGCTGCTGATCGTCTTCGCGTACGTGCCGATCGCCGGAAACGTCGTCGCCTGGCAGGACTACTCGCCGTTCGTCGGCATCCGCGAGAGCCCGTTCGTCGGCTGGTACAACTTCGAGCGCGTCTTCGCCGACCCGTCCTTCTGGTCCGCGGTGCGCAACACGCTGACCATCACCGCGTTCCAGCTGGTGTTCTTCTTCCCCGTGCCCATCGCGCTGGCGCTGCTGCTCAACAGCGTGCTCAGCACCCGGGTCCGGGTGGCGGTGCAGTCGATCGTGTACCTGCCGCACTTCTTCTCCTGGGTGCTGGTCGTCTCGATCTTCCAGCAGGTCCTCGGCGGGGCGGGGCTGCTCAACCGGCTCCTGGCGGCCGCCGGGTTCGACGGTGTCGACGTCATCACCGACCCGGACGCCTTCCTCTTCCTCATCACCTCCCAGGCGATCTGGAAGGACGCCGGGTGGGGGATCATCGTGTTCCTCGCCGCGCTGGCCGCGGTGAACCCCTCGCTGTACGAGGCGGCCGCGGTCGACGGGGCCAACCGCTGGCGCCGCATGTGGCACATCACCCTGCCGGCGCTGAAACCCGTCATCATCCTGCTGCTCATCCTGCGCCTGGGCGACGCCCTGACCGTCGGGTTCGAGCAGCTCATCCTCCAGCGCGACGCCGTCGGTGCGGGCGTCGCCGAGGTCCTGGACACGTTCGTGTACTACCGCGGCGTGCGCAACGGCGACTGGAGCTACGCGGCGGCCGCGGGCCTCGTCAAGGGCCTGGTGAGCATGCTGCTGGTGCTGGCGGCCAACAAGGTCGCGCACCTCTTCGGCGAGCAGGGGGTGTACTCGAAGGCATGAGCACGACGAACCGGATCGACCGCGGTGCGGGGGACGCCCCCGTGGACCGCGACGTCAACGGCGCCGGGCGCGTCCCCGCCGACCAGGTGCAGCGCAGCCGCTCCGCGCGGCCGGTGTGGGACGAGGAACCCAGCACCGCGGGCAAGGGGCTGAAGGGTCTGGCGCTGGTGCTCATCTGCGCCGCCGTGATCGTGCCGCTGTACACGATCCTGCTCACCAGCTTCTCCACCCAGGCCTCCATCACCCGCGCCGGCGGGCTGGTCCTCGTGCCGGGGGAGCTGACCCTGGACGCCTACCGGCAGGTCCTCAGCGGGGGAGTGGTCACCCGCGCCGTGCTCGTCAGCGTCGGCATCACCACCGTCGGCACCGCGGTGAGCATGGTGGTCTCCGTGCTGGGCGCCTACGGGCTCTCGCGCACCGGCTCCTACGGGCACCGGGCCATCCTGTTCGCGCTGCTCATCACGATGTTCTTCGGCGCCGGGATGATCCCGACCTACCTGCTGGTCAGCAGCCTGGGCCTCATCGACAGCTACTGGTCGCTGATCCTGCCCACGTGCGTCTCCGCGTTCAACATCATCCTGCTGCGCGGGTTCTTCATGGGCATCGACGCCTCGCTCATCGACTCCGCCCGCATCGACGGCGCCGGCGACTGGCGGATCCTCGCGCGGATCGTGCTGCCGATGTCCAAGGCCGTCACCGCCGTCATCGCGCTGTTCTACGCCGTCGGCTACTGGAACGCGTTCTTCCAGGCGACCCTGTACATCAACGACTCCACGAAGCAGCCCCTGCAGGTGGTGCTGCGCTCGTTCGTGCTGCAGGGCGTCGACGTGCCCGGCAGCGTGGACGTCGGCTCCGGGCAGGTGGCGAGCCTGGCGGTGCAGATGGCCGTCGTCGTCATCGCCATCGTGCCGGTGCTCATGGTCTACCCGTGGGTGCAGCGGCACTTCGCCTCCGGCGTGATGATCGGCGCCGTCAAGGGCTGAGGGCCCCGCGCGCCCCGTCCACCCCGGCGCCCCGCGGCTCAGCCGCGGGGCGCCGCCGTGCTCCCGCGGTCCTCCAGGCGCGCCGCCAGCAGCCGCGTCTCCGCGGTGCGCTCACCGGCGATGCGGGCCACCAGCATGTCCACCGCGATCCGCCCCACGTCCAGGGCCGGGATGTCCAGCGAGGTCAGCGGCTGCGGCAGGTGGGCGCCCGCGCTGGCCGCGATCGTCACCACCGACACGTCCCGCGGCACCTGCAGGCCCTCCTCCGCCAGCACCGCCAGCAGCGACGGCAGCGCCGCCTCGTTGTGCACCACCAGCGCACTCACCCCCGGCAGCTCCTCCCGCACCGCCGCCAGGCTGCGGCGCACGCCCTCCGCGCCGGGTTCGCACGGCTGGTACGCGCCGGCCGCCCCGGCGGCGCGGACCGCTTCGCGGAACCCGTCGCGGACCCGCTCGGCGTAGCCGGCGTGCCGGGTCAGCGAGCGCGGCGGCGAGGCCAGCACCGCGATGCGCCGGTGCCCCAGGCCCGTCAGGTGCGCCACCGCGGTGCGCGCCGCGCCGGCGAAGTCGAAGTCGACGCAGCTGAGGCCCTTGGGGTCGTTCGGCACGCCGATGAGCACCGTGGGGCGCTCCAGGGCGGCCAGCACGTCCACGCGCGGGTCCTCCGCCTCGATGTCCATCACGAGCAGGCCGTCGACGAGCGAGCCGCTGCTGACGCGGCGCAGGCCCGCGTCCTCCTCCTTCGTCAGCAGCAGCACGTCGAGGTCGTGGCGGCGGGCCGTGGTGGTCACCGACCGCACGAACTGCATGATCACGGTGACGTTGACGTCCTCGCGCAGCGGCGCGACCAGGCCGATGATGTCCGTGCGGTTCGAGGCCAGGGCGCGCGCACCGGCGTGCGGGCGGTAGCCCAGGTCGCGGATGGCGCGCTCCACGCGCGCGCGGGTGGGCGCGGAGATCGTGCGCTTGCCGCTGAGCACGTACGACACCGTGCTGGCGGAGACCCCCGCGGCCGCGGCGACGTCCATGATGGTGGTCACGGCAGCTCCTCGGTCCTCCCGCGCCGTGCGCGGGTGAGCGCACGGTACCGCCGTCGCGGCCCGCGCGGGCC
>NZ_JBBBEM010000053.1:0-23142 GCF_037154035.1 Kineococcus sp. G2
CCGCCCCAGGGGGCCGTCCGGGTGCCCGCCCGGCGCGACCGGGCACCGCCGCTGCGCGAGGCTGGGCCCGTGCACCCCCGGACCCGCCGCCGCGCCGCCGGCCGTCCCCGGCGGGAGCGGGCGTGAACCGCCTGCTGCTGCCGGCCGTGGTCGCCGTCGCCGGCGGCGTGCTGCTGGCGACGGCCCTGTTCGTGCCGTACGTGGCGGTGCAGTTCCGCCGCCGCGGCACCGTCGGGCTGGTGCCGTCCGTGCTGGCGCTCGCCGTCCTCGTGCACGCCCTGGCGATCGTCGCGTACACGCTGCTGCCGTTGCCGGCGAGCACCGCGCAGCTGTGCGCCGACGGCGGTGAGCGCCCGCAGCTGGTGCCGGGCCGGTTCCTCGCCGACGCCGCCGGCCTGGGGCTGCGCACCCCCGCCGACGTCGTCGCCAACGCCGCCCTGCAGCAGTTCGCCTTCAACGTGGCGCTCTTCGTGCCGCTGGGGGCGTTCGTGCGCCACCTGACGCGGCGGGGGGTGCCCGGCGCCGTCCTGACGGGCCTGGGCGTGTCGGTGCTGGTGGAGCTGACCCAGCTGACCGGGGTGTGGTCCCTGTACCCGTGCGCGTACCGCCTCTTCGACGTCGACGACCTGGCCGCCAACACCGCCGGCGCCCTGCTGGGTGCGCTGGCCGCCCCGCTGCTGCGGCGCCTGCCCGGGCAGGAGACCGGGCCGGCGCGGGTGGCGCGCCCGGTGACGGCCTGGCGGCGCCTGCTGGGAATGGCCGGCGACGTCGTCCTGCTCACCGGAGCGGGCGCGGCCGCGGCGTTCACCTGGCGGGCGCTGGTGGTGGGCGCCGGGCTGGACGTGCCGCCGGCCGCGGACCGCGCGGTGGTGCTGCTGCTGGCGAGCCTGCTGCCGGCGGCGCTGCTGCTGGCGCAGGTGCTGGCCGGCGGGCGCACCCCCGGGGAGGCGGCGGTGCGGTTGCGCCCGCGCGGGCCGCGCGCCCCGTGGCGGGCGGTGCTGCGCTGGATGGGCGGGGCCGGCGGCTTCCACCTGCTGAACACCTCCGGGCCGGCGGTCGCCTCGTCGCTGGCGGCCGCGCTGGCGGTGGCCGCGGCGGTCGCGGTGTGGACGACCCGCGGGCACCGGGGCCTGCCGCACGCGCTCGCCGGCTGGGACGTCGAGGACGACCGCGTCCCGGCGGACGGGGGCGCGGCGCCGCGGCGGTAGCCTGGGGGCAGCCGAACCCGCCTCGGTCCACCCCCTCGAAGGAGCGCCGCGCATGGGCCGCGTCGTCATCGACGTCATGCCGAAACCCGAGATCCTCGACCCGCAGGGCAAGGCCGTCGTCGGCGCCCTGCCGCGCCTCGGCTTCGACGCCTTCACCGGCGTCCGCCAGGGCAAGCGGTTCGAGCTGGAGGTCGACGGGGAGGTCACCCCGGAGGTCCTCGAGCAGGCCCGCACCGCCGCCGAGAAGCTGCTGTCCAACCCGGTCATCGAGGACGTCGTCTCCGTCCGCGCCGCGGAGGAGGTGTCCGCGTGAAGGTCGGCGTCGTCACCTTCCCCGGTTCGCTGGACGACGGCGACGCCCGGCGCGCGGTGCGCCTGGCCGGGGCCGAGCCGGTGGCCCTGTGGCACGCCGACGCGGACCTGCGCGGCGTGGACGCGGTCGTCCTGCCGGGCGGCTTCTCCTACGGCGACTACCTGCGCTGCGGCGCCATCGCCAGCTTCGCGCCCGTGATGGGCGAGGTCGTCGCCGGTGCGCAGCGCGGGATGCCCGTGCTCGGCATCTGCAACGGCTTCCAGGTGCTGTGCGAGTCGCACCTGCTGCCCGGTGCCCTCGTGCGCAACGACCACCAGAAGTTCGTGTGCACGGACCAGCGCCTGCGCGTGGAGTCCACCGCGACGGCGTGGACGTCCTCCTTCGAGGCCGGTGCCGAGATCACCGTGCCGCTGAAGAACGGCGAGGGCGGCTTCGTCGCCGACGAGGCCACCCTGGACCGCCTGGAGGGCGAGGGCCGCGTGGTCTTCCGCTACCTGGGCGCCAACCCCAACGGCTCCCTGCGCGACATCGCCGGCATCGCCAACGAGCGCGGCAACGTCGTGGGTCTCATGCCGCACCCCGAGCACGCGGTGGAGGACGGCTACGGCCCCGGCACCGACGGGCTGGGCCTGTTCACCTCCGTGCTGGCCGCGGGCCTGGCGGCGGTGGGCGCGTGAGCGCCCCCGTCGTGCCGACCGCGCGCGCCCTGGACACGGTCGAGCGCGCCACCGCCACGCCCGAGCGCGAGCAGCCGTGGGCCGAGCTGGGCCTGAAGGCCGACGAGTACGCGCGCATCCGCGAGATCCTGGGCCGGCGGCCCACGGGCGCGGAGCTGGCGATGTACTCGGTGATGTGGAGCGAGCACTGCTCCTACAAGTCGTCCAAGGTGCACCTGCGCACCTTCGGCGAGCACCTGACGGACGAGATGAAGACGTCCCTCATGGTGGGCATCGGCGAGAACGCCGGCGTGGTCGACATCGGCGACGGCTGGGCCGTCACGTTCAAGGTGGAGAGCCACAACCACCCCAGCTACGTCGAGCCCTACCAGGGCGCGGCCACCGGCGTGGGCGGCATCATCCGCGACATCATGGCGATGGGCGCGCGCCCGATCGCCGTCATGGACTCCCTGCGCTTCGGGGCGATCGACCACCCGGACACCGCCCGCGTGGTGCCCGGCGTGGTCTCCGGCGTGGGTGGGTACGGCAACTGCATCGGCCTGCCCAACATCGGCGGCGAGGTCGTCTTCGACCCCTCCTACCAGGGCAACCCGCTGGTCAACGCGCTGTGCCTGGGGGCGCTGAAGCACGAGGACCTGCACCTGGCGAACGCCCGCGGCGCAGGCAACCTCGTGGTGCTCTTCGGTGCCCGCACCGGCGGCGACGGCATCGGCGGGGTGTCGGTGCTGGCGTCGGAGACGTTCGAGGCCGGCGGGCCGAGCAAGCGCCCCGCGGTGCAGGTGGGGGACCCGTTCCAGGAGAAGGTCCTCATCGAGTGCTGCCTGGAGCTGTTCCACGCCGGACTGGTCGAGGGCATCCAGGACCTGGGCGGTGCGGGGCTGTCGTGCGCGACCAGCGAGCTGGCCAGCGCCGGTGACGGCGGCATGCTCATCCACCTGGACCGGGTGCCGCTGCGCGACCCCTCCCTCTCGCCGGAGGAGATCCTCATGAGCGAGTCGCAGGAGCGGATGATGGCCGTGGTCACCCCGGCGAACATCGACGAGTTCCTCGCGGTGACGGCCAAGTGGGACGTCGAGGCCGCCGTGCTCGGCGAGGTCACCGGCGGCGACCACCTGGTGGTGCAGTGGCACGGCGAGACGGTCGTGGACGTGCCGCCGCGCACCGTGGCCCACGAGGGCCCCGTCTACCAGCGCCCGTACGCGCGCCCCGCCTCCCAGGACGCGCTGCAGGCCGACGCCCCGACGGCGCAGCGCCTGCCGCGCCCGGCGGGCGGCGAGGAGCTGCGCGCCACGCTGCTGCGGATGGTCGCCTCCCCGAACCTGTGCAGCCGTGCGTGGGTGACCGACCAGTACGACCGCTACGTGCTGGGCAACACGACCCTGGCGATGCCCGACGACGCCGGCGTGGTGCGCGTGGACGAGAGCACCGGGCTGGGCGTGGCGCTGTCCCTGGACGGCAACGGCCGGTACGCGAAGCTCGATCCGCGCACCGGTGCGCAGCTGTCGCTGGCGGAGGCGTACCGCAACGTCGCCACCACCGGCGCGAAGCCGCTGGCGGTCACCGACTGCCTGAACTTCGGCTCCCCGGAGGACCCGGGTGTCATGTGGCAGTTCGCGGAGGCCGTGCAGGGCCTGGCCGAGGCGTGCGAGGCGCTGGGCGTGCCCGTGACGGGCGGCAACGTGTCGCTGTACAACCAGACCGGCGACGCCGGCCTGGACTCCGCGGTCCTGCCCACCCCGGTGATCGGCGTGCTCGGCGTGCTCGACGACGTCTCGCGCCGCACCCCCTCGGGGTGGCGCGAGGCCGGGCAGAACCTCTACCTGCTGGGCACCACCCGCGATGAGCTGGGCGGTTCGGAGTGGGCGTGGGCCGAGCACGGCCACCTGGGCGGGCTGCCGCCGGTGCTGGACCTGGCGCACGAGAAGCTGCTGGCGGACGTGCTGGTGAACTGCTCGCGCGACGGCCTGGTGGACGCCGCCCACGACCTGTCCGACGGCGGCCTCGCACAGGCCCTCGTGGAGAGCTGCCTGCGCTTCGGCGTGGGCGCGCGCGTGTGGCTGGACGAGCTCTGCGAGCGCGACGGCCTCGACCCGTTCACCGCCCTGTTCTCGGAGTCCGCGGGCCGCGTGGTCGTGGCGGTGCCGCGCGAGGACGAGGTGCGGTTCACGGACGTGTGCACCGCGCGCGGCCTGGCGCACCTGCGCATCGGGGTGACCGACGCCCCCGACGGCGTGTCCGAGGGGGAGGAGCCCTCCCTGGACGTGCAGGGCCTGTTCACCGTGCCCCTGGCGGAGCTGCGCGAGGCGCACTCCGCGACCCTGCCGGCGCGCTTCGGCGCCTGAGGTCACGGGGGCCGGGCGGCCCCTGCTCGTCAGCCCCCGCGGTGCCGCCGCGGGGGCTGACGCGTCTTCGACCTCTGTCATCACGTCAGTATGTCTTGACATACTGACCAGGAATCCTTACGGTCGTCGGGCCGGGCCGCCAGGCGCGGGCGCTGTTCGACGGGGAACGAGGAGGGGCCGCCGGCACGGTCGTCGCCCCACCGCCCCGCACCCGATCGACGCTGCGACGCAGCACGCACGAAGGGTTCCCCATGGCCTCACCGACGCACGGAACGACCGCCACCGGGCTGCCGGCGCTGCCGCCGGACACCCGCGGCCCCCACTCCCGCCGCCTCGGCCTCGTCGCCGTCATCGCGACCTTCGGCGGCCTGCTCTTCGGCTACGACACCGGTGTCATCAACGGTGCGCTCGACCCGATGATCGCGTACTTCGGCATGACGGCGCAGCAGGAAGGCTTGGTCACCAGTTCCCTGCTCTTCGGTGCCGCGATCGGTGCGGCGCTCGGCGGGCGCCTGTCGGACCGCCAGGGGCGGCGCAAGAACATCATCCTGCTGGCCGTGCTCTTCTTCGTCGGCACGCTGGCCTGCGTCCTGGCGCCCAGCCTCCTGGTGCTCGTCCCCGCCCGCTTCCTGCTGGGCCTGGCGGTGGGTGGTGCGTCCGTGACCGTCCCCGTCTACCTCGCGGAGATCTCGCCCGCGGAGCGCCGCGGCGGGCTCGTCACCCGCAACGAGGTGATGATCGTCGCCGGCCAGACCGCGGCCTTCGCCATCAACGCCGTCATCGGCACCGTGTGGGGCTCCGAGGAGCACGTCTGGCGGTACATGCTCGCCATCGCCGCCCTGCCGGCGATCGCCCTGTTCTTCGGCATGCTCCGCATGCCGGAGAGCCCGCGCTGGCTGGTCTCCCAGGGGCGCGACGAGGAGGCCCTCGCCGTGCTGAAGCAGGTGCGCTCACCCGAGCGCGCCGAGGCGGAGCTCGCGGAGGTCCACGCGCTGGCCGAGGAGGAGGAGCAGGCGCACATCGGCGGCTTCTCCGACCTGGGCACCCGCTGGGTGCGGCGGCTCGTCGTCATCGGCGCCGGCCTGGCGATCTTCCAGCAGCTCACCGGCATCAACTCGATCATGTACTACGGCACCCAACTGCTGCAGGAGGCGGGTTTCTCCGCGACCGGCGCCCTGATCGCCAACATCTTCAACGGCGTCTTCAGCATGGCCGGCATCCTCACCGGACTGGCCCTCATCAACCGGATCGACCGGCGCACGATGCTCCTCGCCGGCTTCATCGGGACCACGACGATGCACCTGCTCATCGGGATCATGGCGAACGTGCTGCCCGAGGGGACGCTGCGCAGCTACACGATCCTCGTCCTGGTGGTGGCGTTCGTCTTCGTCATGCAGGGCACCATCGGGCCGCTGGTCTGGCTGATGCTCGCGGAGATCTTCCCGCTGAAGCTGCGCGGCATCGGCCTGGGCATCAGCGTGTTCATCCTGTGGATCACGAACTTCCTCGTGGCCTACTTCTTCCCGCAGCTCGTCGACCCCGTGACCGGTGTCGGCATCTCCAACACGTTCTTCGTGTTCGCGGCCCTGGGTGCGGTGGCGATCCTCTTCTGCTGGAGGATGGTGCCCGAGACTCGCGGCCACTCCCTGGAGGAGCTGGAGAACCGGTTCCGCCACGAGTACGCCTGAGCGCAGAGGAGTTCCACGCATGTCCGTCATGGTCGCGGTCACCGATTCCGCCGAGGGGCAGAACGCCCTGGAGGCGGCCTACGCCGAGGCGAAGCGCCTGGGCACCGACCTGGTGGTGGTGAACCTCCGGCTGAGCGCCCTGGACGTCTCCGAGGCCCCGGAGGGGCTGCGGCTGGAGGTCGTCGACCGGCGGGCCCGGCGCAACACCGCCGAGGCCGTCCTGGACGCCCTGGCCGAGCGCTCCGGGAGGGTGGAGCGCCTCGTCATCGGGGTGCGCCGGCGCTCCCCGGTCGGCAAGGCCGTCCTCGGCAGCCTGTCGCAGGAACTGCTCATGGAGGCCGACGTGCCGATCCTGGCGGTCAAGCTGCCCCGCCCGGGCAAGGACGGTGCAGCCGCCGACGGCGCGCAGAGCGCCGCTGCGGGGAGTGCGAGCGTGCGCGGCTGACGCGCCCACCGCACGAGACGGGCCCGCGGTCGCCACGGCGGCCGCGGGCCCTCGCCGTCCCTCCGGGGGCGTCGGTCAGCGCACCCCCCAGCGGCGGCGCCCCTCGTGCGCGGCCAGTTCCCCCTCCAGCCGCTGCTGCTCCCAGTCCTCCGCCAGCGCCCGCCACAGCAGGTCGGCCTGGGTGGCGGGCGCCAGGCCGCCGATCGGCGGGTCGCGGTCGAGGTCGGTGGGGAACGCGTACGCCTCCGCGGCGGTCGCCACGACGTTGCGCAGCTCCCGCTCCGCGGCGCCCGCCGTGCGCCGGGTGCGCAGGGCCCCGAACACCGCGGAGCTGACCGCGGTGGTGTCCACGGTCTCCATCGCGCGGCCGAACGCCGAGGACACCTGCAGCAGGTTCGCCATGCGCGACACGTCGGCCGACACGTTCGACCCGGCCCCGTGGAAGAGGGCGGGGTTGAAGAACACCGCGTCCCCCTTGCGCAGCGGCAGCTGCACCCGGTGCTCCTCGAAGTACTCCGTGAACTCCGGTTGGTGGAACGCGACGTAGCCGGCGGGGAACTTCTGCGAGTGCGGCAGGTACAGCGTCGGCCCGCTCTCCACGGGCATGTCGACGTGCGCCACCGCGCCCTGCAGGGTGAGCGCGGGGGACAGGGCGTGCACGTGGGCCGGGTACGCCAGCGCCTGCTCCCGGTCCATGAACCCCAGGTGGTAGTCGCGGTGGGCGCGCTGGGCGGTGCCGCCCGGGTTGACGACGTTCACCTGCGAGGTGACCTGGTAGCCGCGCCCGAGCCAGGCCTCGCAGGTCAGCGCCAGGAGGTCGTTGGCGTAGTAGTCGCAGAACGCCTCCGGGTCCCGCAGCGCGAACTTGTCCAGCGCTCCCCACACCCGATCGTTCGCACCGGGTTTGGCGAAGTGGTCCCCGCCGCTGACGCCGGCGGCCCTCTGCTCGGCGATCAGCGCGCGGAACACCGCCGTGGCCCGGTCCACGACGTCCGCCTCGAACGCCCCGCGGAACACGACGATCCCGGGCCCGGCGGCGAGGGTGCGGACCAGTTCCGCCTGCACGTCGCGGCGCTCGGCGGGGTCCTCCAGGTGGCCGCGCAGCCGCTCGCCGTAGACGGGGACGCCCTGCTCGACGGTGTCGGCCCACGGGTGCTCGCCCGGGTCGGTGTCCTGCTCCACGACGGCGCGGAACGCGTCGAGGTCGCAGTCGGCCGGGGTGAACCAGGCGGGGGTGGCCGGGGTGGTGGGGGTGCTCATCGTGCGGGCCTCTCTGCCGCGGGCTGGGGCGTCCCCACGGTAGGCCCCCGCGCTCAGGCGCGGTCGTGGACCGTGACGGCGTACCCGTCGGGGTCGGCGAACGTGAACGTGCGCCCGAACGGCCCGTCGACCGGGGGGCTGAGGATCGGCGTGCCGGCGGCGGCGAGGTCGTCGTGCAGCTCCTGGGCGTCGTCGGCGTGCAACCACAGCGCGACGCCGAGGCCCGGGCGCGCAGCGGCGTCCAGGTCGACGCCGGGCAGGGGCTCGCGCACGGCGAGCGGCACGGGGCTGGTGTCGAAGACGACCGCGTGCGGCGGGCCGGTGGGGGCGCGGCGCAGGCCCAGGCGCTGCTCGTAGAAGGCGGCGGCGCGCTCCAGGTCGCGCACCTGCAGGGCCAGGAAGTCGGGTCCGGTGACGGTCACGGTGGTTCTCCTCACGTGTCAAGGTCTTGACACTGGGCAGTGTGTGTCAAGCTCTTGACGTGAGTCAAGGGGAGACCGTCGGCCCGCTCGGGGAGTCGGCCGGGTACGCGCTCAAGCAGGCCGCCTCCGCCCTGCGCGCGGCGATGGACGCGGTCCTGCGGCCGCTGGACCTGACCGTGCCGCAGTACGCCTGCCTGGAGCTGCTCGAGCGGCGGCCCGGGCTGTCCAGCGCCGAACTGGCCCGCGGCGCCTTCGTCACGCGCCAGGCCACCCACGGCGTCCTGCGGGGCCTGGCCGAGCGCGGCCTGGTCACCAGGGCGCCCAGCGCCCCGCACGGCCGGGCCCTGCCCGTGGAGCTGACGGACGCCGGCCGCGAGGCGCTGCGCGCGGCCAGCACCGCCGTCCGCGCGGTCGAGCGGCGGATGCTCGCGCCGCTGGGCGCCGAGCGGGAGCGGCGGCTGCGCGAGGACCTGGCCGCCTGCGCCGCGGCCCTCGCCGAGCCCGCGCCGTGAACCGCGCGGTCCACGGCGAGGTCCACGGTGCTCAGCCGGGCGCGGTGTCCCGCCGCACCTGCGCCACCCGCACCGGCCGGTGCTCGCGCAGCGACAGCGCGCACGCCTCGGCGACCCACCCGGCCTCCACCGCGTCGGCGACCGTGCACGGCGAGGGCCGCAGCCCGGCGACCACCTCGGTGAACGCGCGCAGCTCCGCGCGGTAGGCGTCGGCGAAGCGGTCCACGAAGAACGTGTGCGGCACCCCGGCGGGGAACGTCGCGCCCGGTTCCAGCGAGCGCAGCGGCAGCCGGTCCTCCAGGCCGACCGCGACGCTGTCGGCCGTGCCGTGCAGCTCCATCCGCACGTCGTAGCCGCGCGCGTTGCACCGCGTGTTCGAGACCAGGGCGATCGCCCCGTCGTCGAGGGTGAGCACGGCGGCGGAGGTGTGCACGTCGCCCAGCTCGGCGAACACCTCCTCGCCGTGGGCGCTGCCCGTGGCGTACACCTCGACGACCTCGCGGCCGGTGACGAAGCGCACCGCGTCGAAGTCGTGCACGCTGCAGTCGCGGAAGATCCCGCCGGAGGTGGCCAGGTACGCCGCCGGCGGCGGGGCCGGGTCCATCGTCGTGGAGCGCACCGTGTGCAGCCTGCCCAGAGCGCCGCTGCGCACCGCCTCGCGGGCCGCGGCCACGGCCGCGTCGAAGCGGCGGTTGTAGCCGATCTGGACGGGCACGCCGCTCGCCTCGACGCGGCGCAGCACGGCCACCGCGTCGGCCGCCTCCCGGGCGACGGGTTTCTCGCAGAACACCGGGACCCCGGCCTCGACCGCGGCCAGGAGCAGTTCGGGGTGCGCGTCGGTCGCGGCGGCCACGACGAGCCCGTCGACCCCGGAGGCCAGCACCTCCGCGGCGTCGGCGGCGGTGGTGACGAGATCGGGGTGGCGCTGCGCGACCGCCCGCGCCGCGGCGGGGGCGACGTCGGCGACGACGAGGGAGTCGACGCCCTCCAGCTCGGTGAGGGTGGCGGCGTGGAACGCGCCGATGCGGCCGAGGCCGACGAGTCCGAGGCGCACGGGTTCCTCCAGGTTCGCGCTGCTCGCCCCGGCGGGTCCGGGGGAGGGGATCAGTCCAGGGCGCCCAGGACGTTCTGGTCCCAGTCGATCACCGAGCCGGTGACGACGCCGGAGCGGTCGGACAGCAGGAACACGACCATCTCCGCGATCTCGTCCGGGTCCGCCAGCCGGCCCATCGGCAGGTCCCGCCCGGCGGCCTCGGCCCAGCCGTCACCGGCACCGTGGAACTCCCGCTGGGTCGCGTCCTCGCCCTCGGTGGCGGTCCAGCCGATGTCCAGGCCGTTGACGCGGATGCGGTCGCGGCGGTGCGCGTGGGCGGCGTTGCGGGTCAGCCCCGCCAGACCCGCCTTGGCGGCGACGTACGGCGCCAGGTACGGCTGCCCGCCGTGCTCGGAGGAGGAGATGACGTTGACGACGCTGCCGGCGGCGCCGCGCGAGAGCAGGTGGCGCACCACCTCCTGCATCAGGAAGAAGGGCGCGCGCAGGTTCACCGCGACGTGGGCGTCGAACAGCTCCGGCGTCGTGTCGAGCAGCGTGCCGCGCGCGGTGAGGCCGGCGGCGTTGACGAGGTGGTCGACGCGGCCGTGGCGCTGCACCGCGGCCGCCACCGACGCGCGCGCCTGCGCCACGTCCGCGACGTCCGCCCGCACGAACGCGGCGTCGCCGCCGGCGGCGGTCAGCTCGGCGGCGAGGGCCTCGCCGGGGTCGGGGCGCCGGCCGGTGACGACCACGGCGGCCCCCTCGCGGACGGCCGCGCGCGCCACGGCGGCCCCCACCCCCTGGGTGCCGCCGCTGACGAGCACGACCTTGCCGGGCAGCAGTGCCACGGGACCTCCTGGGGACACGGGGTGCGGACGGGGAGCGGTGGTGCGGCGGTTCAGCGGTCGACGAGGGTGACCTCGAACGCGTACCGGCTGGCGCGGTAGACGTGCCGGCCCCACTCGACGGCACGGCCGGAGTCGTCGTGGGTGGTGCGCTCCATGGTCAGCAGCGGGCTGCCGCGGGTCTCGTCGAGCAGGGAGCACTCCTCCGCGGTGCCGCGCCGGGCGCCGATGCGCTGGCGCGCCACCCGCATCCCCACGCCGCGCGAGCGCAGCAGCTGGTACATGCCGCGCTCGGCGAGGCTGGACTCGCTGAGGTCGGTGAACGGCTCGGGCAGCCAGTTCTCCAG
The DNA here is from genome assembly GCF_037154035.1 of Kineococcus sp. G2. Taxonomy (NCBI): domain Bacteria; kingdom Bacillati; phylum Actinomycetota; class Actinomycetes; order Kineosporiales; family Kineosporiaceae; genus Kineococcus; species Kineococcus sp. G2. Next base: position 11,093 of record NZ_JBBBEM010000053.1, read on the forward strand.
CACGGCCAGCGGTTCGTCGGCGGAGGAGCGCAGCCGCCGCAGGTGCAGCACGGGGCTGCCCTCGACGACCGTCAGGGACGCGGCCACCTCGCCGGAGGCGGGCACCACCTCGTGCACGAGCACCTTCGTGGTGGGGCGCTGCCCGTTGGCGGCCAGGTCGTCGTGCAGGCTCGTCAGCTCCACGGGGCGGGTGACCTGCCCGTGCACGACCTGGGTGCCCACGCCGCGCTTGCGCACGAGCAGCCCCTTGTCGACGAGCTGCTGGATGGCCCGGCGCATCGTGGGGCGGGACAGGCCCAGGCGGTCGGCCAGGTGGATCTCGTTCTCCAGGCGGGAACCCGGGGGCAGCTTGCCGCCCTCGATCGCCTGCTCGATCTGCCGGGCGACCTGGAAGTAGAGGGGGACCGGGCTGGACCGGTCCAGGTCGTCGAAGAGGTCGTCCACCGCGGGGCTCCTGTGCTCAGCGTCGCTGCTCAGCCGCTGCCGGCCGTCGCGCCATGCTAGCCGCCGGGTGCCTTTCACGTCAGCATGTCGATTTGTCCTGACATATGCTTGACAGCGCTCGGGCCGGACAGCAGGCTGGACCCGTCACCGCGCCGATGCGGCCCGGGCGACGCACCCGCCCGGGAGGGACGCACCGCTCCAGGGCGCACCGGAGCGCTCCCTCCCGGGCGGGCTCCGGTTCCGCCGGTACGAGGCCCGACGACGATTCAGGGAGGCTCGCGTGAGCAGCAGCGCCGCGTTCGACGTGGTGACGATGGGCAGGGTCGGTGTCGACCTGTACCCCTTGCAGGACAACGTGGGGCTGGAGGACGTCGAGACCTTCGGCAAGTACCTCGGCGGCAGCGCCACGAACGTCGCGGTCGCCGCTGCCCGCCACGGCCGCTCCTCCGCCGTCATCACCCGCACCGGTGAGGACGCCTTCGGCACCTTCGTGCACAAGGCGCTGGCCGAGTTCGGCGTCTCCGACGCCTTCGTCTCCGCCGTGGAGGGGCTGAACACCCCGCTGGCGTTCTGCGAGATCTACCCGCCGGACCACTTCCCGCTGCTGTTCTACCGCCTGCCCACCGCGCCGGACCTGCGGATCCGCGCGGAGGAGCTGGACCTGGAGGCGATCTCCCGCGCCGGCGTGTTCTGGGCGACGGTCACGGGCCTGAGCGAGGAACCCAGCCGCGGGGCGCACCACGCCGCCTGGCAGGCCCGTGCCCGCCGGCCGCTGACCGTGCTGGACCTGGACTACCGGCCCATGTTCTGGAAGGACCCCGCCGAGGCCACCGCCGAGGTGCGCCGGGCCCTGCCGCACGTGACGGTCGCGGTCGGCAACAAGGAGGAGTGCGAGATCGCCGTCGGCGAGACCGAGCCCCGCCGCGCGGCCGAGGCGCTGCTCGACGCCGGGGTGGAGGTCGCGATCGTCAAGCAGGGCCCGCGCGGCGTGCTCGGCATGACCCGCGACGAGGTCGTCGAGGTGCCCCCCACCCCCGTGGAGGTCACCAACGGCCTCGGTGCCGGCGACGGCTTCGGCGGTGCGCTGTGCCACGGGCTGCTGTCCGGCTGGGACCTGGAGCGCGTGCTGCGCTTCGCGAACGCGGCCGGGGCGATCGTCGCCACCCGCCGGGAGTGCTCCACCGCCATGCCGACGACCGCCGAGGTCGAGGCCCTGCTCGAGGAGGTCGCAGCCCGTGCCTGAGAACACCGCACCCGCCCCGGGGTTCGCCCGGGACTACGCGGAGGTCTCCGACGTCCGCGCGTTCCGCCCCGAGCGCATCGCCGAGCTGTCCCGCGCCCGCCGCCGCCGCGGGCACGTGCTGCCCGCCGACGGCCGGCTGATGATCATCGCGGCCGACCACCCCGCGCGCGGCACGAACGGCGTGGGGGACCGGCCGATGGCGATGGCCAGCCGCACCGAGCTGCTGGACCGCCTGCGCGTGGCGCTGGCCGACCCCGGCGTGGACGGGCTGCTGGGCAGCGCCGACATCATCGAGGACCTCACCCTCCTCGGGGCGCTGGAGGGCAAGGTCGTCTTCGGGTCGATGAACCGCGGCGGCCTGCACGGCGCCTCCTTCGAGCTCGACGACCGCTTCACCGGCTACGACGCGCAGGCGATCGCCGACGCCAACCTCGACGGCGGGAAGTTCCTCACCCGCATCGCGCTGGACGACCCCGGCACCCTGCCGACGCTCACCGCCTCCGCCGACGCCATCAGCGAACTGGCCGCCCGCCGGCTCATCGCGATGATCGAGCCGTTCTGGTCGCGCCGCGAGGGCGGGAAGGTCAAGCACGACCTGACCGCCGACGGCGTCATCAAGTCGGTGAACGTGGCGCAGGCGCTGGGCCGCACCACCGCCTGGACGTGGCTGAAGCTGCCCGTCGTGGACGAGATGGAGCGCGTCATGGAGGCCACGACGCTGCCCACCGTGCTGCTCGGCGGGGACCCCACCACCTCCCCCGAGGAGACGTTCGCGACCTGGCAGAAGGCCCTCTCGCTGCCGTCGGTGCGCGGGCTGACCGTCGGGCGCACCCTGCTGTACCCGCCGGACGACGACGTGGCCGCCGCCGTGCGCACCGCCGCCTCGCTGGTGCACTGAAACCCCACCCGACGACCGAGGAAGAGGACTGACGGACGTGGCGGACAACGCCCTGCACCTGCCCCGCGGCAGCGCCGCTCGCGACGGGTTCGACCTCGTGGTGACCCCCGAGGACGCGGGCTGGGGCTTCTCCAGCCTGCGCACGCTGACCCTCGCCCCCGGGGCCGCCCACGAGTTCGGCACGGGGGAGGAGGAGCTGATCGTCCTGCCCCTGTCGGGTTCGGCGCGCGTCGAGGCCGACGGTGAGGCCCTCGACCTCGACGGCCGCACGAGCGTGTTCGACGCGGTGAGCGACTTCGCCTACGTCGGGCGCGACAGCACCGTGCGGGTGAGCAGCCGCGACGGTGCCGTGCTGTCCTTCCCCGGCGCCCGGGCCGGCCGGCGCCTTCCCTTCCGCTACGGCCCGGCCTCCGGCGTGGCGGTGGAGCTGCGCGGGGCGGGGCGGTGCAGCCGGCAGGTGAACAACTTCGCCACCCCGCAGGCGTTCGAGACCGACAAGCTCATCGCCTGCGAGGTGCTCACCCCGGCGGCGAACTGGTCCTCCTACCCGCCGCACCGGCACGACCGCACCAGCGACGTGGAGAGCGAGCTGGAGGAGGTCTACTACTTCGAGTTCCGCTCCCTCGCCCCCGCCGGCACCCCCGGCGCGGACTCGGGGCTGGGGTACCAGCGCGTGTACGGCGAACCCGAGCGGCCGATCGACGTGCTCGAGGAGGTCCGCTCCGGCGACGTCGTGCTCATCCCGCACGGCTGGCACGGCCCGTCCATCGCTTCGCCCTCGCACGACATGTACTACCTCAACGTCATGGCCGGCCCCGAGCAGGAGCGGGCCTGGAGGATCTGCGACGACCCCGCCCACGGCTGGGTCCGCGGCACGTGGGAGACCCAGGACGTCGACCCCCGGCTGCCCTTCTGCTCCGCGCCCAGCGGCGCCTGAACACCCCCCCTCGACCACACGGACCGATCGGAGCCGATCGCCATGAGCGCAGAAACCCCCACCGCCGCGGGCACCGTCCGCCTGACCGTCGCCCAGGCGGTCGTGCGCTTCCTCAGCAGCCAGTTCACCGAGCGCGACGGGCAGCGCCGGCAGTTCTTCGGCGGCGTGCTCGGGATCTTCGGCCACGGCAACGTGGCCGGTGTCGGGCAGGCGCTGCTGGAGGCCGAGCTGGAGGCCGACGCCGGTGACGGCTGGAAGCCCGCCGCGCAGGTGCCCTACATCACCGGGCGCAACGAGCAGGCGATGGTGCACACCGCCGTCGGCTACGCCCGCCAGAAGGACCGGCTGCAGGCGATGGCCGTGACGGCCTCCATCGGCCCGGGCTCGTCGAACATGCTCACCGGTGCCGCGCTGGCGACCGTCAACCGCCTGCCGGTGCTGCTGCTGCCGAGCGACATCTTCGCCACGCGCGTCGCCTCCCCCGTCCTGCAGGAGCTGGAGCTGGACTCCGGGTACGACGTCTCCGTCAACGACGCGTTCCGGCCGCTGTCGCGCTTCTTCGACCGGGTTTGGCGCCCGGAGCAGCTGCCCGCCGCCCTGCTGGGGGCGATGCGGGTGCTCACCGACCCCGCGCTGACCGGCGCGGCCACCGTCTGCCTGCCCCAGGACGTGCAGGCGGAGGCGTTCGACTGGCCGCTGGAGCTGTTCCGCGAGCGCACCTGGCGCGTCGCCCGCCCGGTGCCGGAGAAGGCGCTGATCGAGGAGGCGGCGGCGCTGGTCCGCGCTGCGAAGGCGCCGATGATCGTCGCCGGCGGCGGCGTGACCTACTCGGGCGCCGACGACGCGCTGCGCGCGTTCGTGGAGACCACCGGCATCCCCGTGGGCCAGACGCAGGCCGGCAAGGGCACGCTGCCGTACGACCACCCGCTGTGCCTGGGGGCCATCGGTTCCACGGGCACCACCGCGGCCAACGAGATCGCCGCCGAGGCGGACCTCGTCATCGGCATCGGCACCCGCTACTCCGACTTCACCACCGCCTCGCGCACCGCGTTCCAGAACCCCGGCGTGCGGTTCGTCAACATCAACGTCGCCGGGCTGGACGCCGTCAAGCACGCCGGCCTGCCGGTGCTGGCGGACGCCCGCGAGGCGCTGGACGCGCTGGGGACGGCGCTGGAGGGGTTCTCCACCCCGGACGCGTACCGCGAGCGCGCCGCGCGGCTGAACCGCGAGTGGGACGCCGTGGTGGAGCGGTACTACCGCTCGGGCCTGGGGGAGCGCAACGGCGTGCTGGCGCAGGCCGAGGTGCTCGGCGCCGTCGACGAGGTGGCCGACCCGCGCGACGTCGTGGTGTGCGCTGCCGGTTCGCTCCCGGGCGACCTGCACTGCATGTGGCGCACCCGTGAGCGCAAGGGCTACCACGTGGAGTACGGCTACTCCTGCATGGGCTACGAGATCCCCGGCGGCATCGGGGTGCGCATGGCCGCGCCGGACCGGGACGTGTTCATCACGGTCGGGGACGGCTCCTACCTGATGATGCCCACCGAGCTGGTCACCGCCGTGCAGGAGCGGGTGAAGGTGATCGTGGTGCTGCTGCAGAACCACGGGTTCGCCTCCATCGGCGCGCTCAGCGAGTCGCGCGGATCGCAGCGCTACGGCACGAAGTACCGCTACCGCGACGAGCAGGGCCACCTGGCCGGCGGCAAGCTGCCCGTGGACCTCGCCGCGAACGCGGAGAGCCTGGGGGTGCGGGTGCTGCGGGTGAACACCCGCGAGGAGCTGGTGGCGGCGCTGCGCGACGCGAAGGCGTCGGAGGAGTCGACGCTGGTGCACGTGGAGACCGACCTGTACTCCGAGGCGCCCGACGGCGGCGGCTGGTGGGACGTGCCGGTCTCGGAGGTCTCGCACCTGGCCTCCACGCAGAGCGCCCGCGTGGAGTACGAGCAGCACAAGGCGCGCCAGCGACCGCTGCTCTGACGCCCGCCGGTGACGGGTGGGCGGTGCACGACCAAGTCAGAATGTCCGGACAAATCCTTGACAGGTCGCGCGCCACGCGCGACAGTTCCCGTGCCCGCTCCGCCAGGAGCGCACGACGACGTGGGAGGGTTCAACCAGTGAGCCGCATCACCATCGGGTCCGCCCCCGACTCCTGGGGCGTCTGGTTCGCCGACGACCCGCTGCAGACCCCCTGGACCCGCTTCCTCGACGAGGTCGCCGAGGCCGGGTACGAGTGGATCGAGCTGGGCCCGTACGGCTACCTGCCGACCGACCCGCAGCAGCTGGCCGACGCGCTGGCGCCCCGGAACCTCAAGGTCTCCGCGGGCACCATCTTCGCGGCCCTGCACCGCCCCGACCACTACGACGAGGCGTGGGCGCAGGTCGAGCAGGTCGCGGAGCTGACCCGCGCGATGGGCGGCACCCACCTGGTGGTCATCCCCGGCCAGTGGCGCAGCGACAAGACCGGTGAGGCCCTGGAGCCGCGCACCCTGGACGACGAGGGCTGGCGGCGGCTGGCCTCCGGCATGGACCGGCTCGGCCGCTCCATCAAGGACGGCTACGGCCTGCAGATGGCGTTCCACTCGCACGCCGACACCCACGTCGACACCCAGGACGAGATCGAGCGCTTCCTGGAGATGACCGACCCGGACGCGGTCAAGCTGTGCCTGGACACCGGCCACGTCAGCTACTCCGGCGGGGACAACCTGGAGATCATCCGCAGGTACCCCGACCGCATCGCCTACGCCCACCTCAAGCAGGTGGACCCGCAGGTGGTCGCCAAGGTCAAGCAGGAGGACCTCGGCTTCGGGGACGCCGTCAAGCTCGGTGCGATGGTGGAGCCCCCGCACGGGATCCCCGACATGCCGCCGATCCTGGACGCCCTGGAGGATCTGGGGCGTGACGTCTTCGCCATCGTCGAGCAGGACCTCTACCCGGTCGCCTTCGACGCCCCGCTGCCCATCGCCAAGCGCACCTACAGCTACCTGCGGTCCTGCCGGCTCCCGCAGTCCTGACGGACCGCCCCGCACCACCGTCTCGCACCAGACCCGCACCACCCCGCTGGGACCCAGCGGGTTCGACGCACCGGGCGCGACCGCCCGTGGAGAAGGGAACGGATCGATGAGGATTCGCTCGCGCAGGACGACCGTCGCCGCGTTCGTGGCCGTGGCCGCGATGACCGTGGCGGGGTGCAGCTCCTCCGGTGGACGCGAGGAGACCGGGGGTGACGAGGCGGCCGCGGGCGTGGCGGACACCCCGCGCATGGAGATCGCGATGATCACCCACGCCGCCCCCGGCGACACCTTCTGGGACATCGTCCGCTCCGGGGCCGAGGACGCAGCCGCCAAGGACAACGTCGAGCTGAACTTCCAGGGCGCCCCGGAGGCCGGCGACCAGGTCAACCTGGTGCAGAGCGCCATCGACTCCGGGGTCGACGGCATCGCCGTCACCATGGCCAAGGCCGACGCCCTGACCCCGGTGGTGCAGAAGGCCGTGGAGGCCGGCATCCCGGTCGTGGCGTTCAACGGCGGCTTCGAGGACTGGCAGGAGTCCGGCGCCGTCGGCTACTTCGGCCAGGACGAGGAGCTCGCCGGTGAGGCCGCCGGCACCCGGCTGAACGAGGAGGGCGCCCAGCACGAGCTGTGCGTCATCCAGGAGCAGGGGCACGTCGGCCTGGAGGCGCGCTGCCGCGGCGTGGACAACACCTTCAACGGCACCAGCGAGGTGCTGTACGTCAACGGCACCGACATGCCGTCCGTGCAGCAGTCGATCACCTCGAAGCTGCAGCAGTCCCCGAGCATCGACCGGGTCGTCACGCTGGGGGCACCGTTCGCGATGACCGCGGTGCAGTCCGTGGACGCCGCGGGCTCCGACGCGCAGGTGGTCACCTTCGACACCAACTCCGAGCTGATCGGCGCCATCCAGGACGGCGACGTGCAGTGGGCGATCGACCAGCAGCCCTACCTGCAGGGCTACCTGGGGGTGGACTCGCTGTGGCTGTACAACACCAACGGCAACACCATCGGCGGTGGGCAGGCGACCCTGACCGGCCCGTCGTTCATCGACTCCACCAACGTCGACCAGGTGGCGGAGTTCGCCGCCAACGGGACCAGGTGAGGCCCCGGTGAGCACCTCGGTGAGTCCCGCGGGCACCGCGCCCGCGGTCCGCGACCGCGACGACCGGGTCAAGACCCGATCCTTCAGCTCGCGGCTGCTCTCCCGCCCGGAGATCGGCTCCCTCATCGGCGCGCTGGCGGTCTTCGCCCTCTTCGCCGCCGTGGCCCCCACCTTCCGGCAGGCGTCCTCGCTGGCCACGGTCGCCTACGCCGGCTCGACCATCGGCATCATGGCCGTCGCGGTGGCCCTGCTGATGATCGGCGGGGAGTTCGACCTGTCCGCCGGTGTCGTGGTGACCACCACGGCGCTGACGGCCGCGACGTTCTCCTACCAGTTGCGGTTGAACCTGTGGGTCGGCGTCGGCGTCTCGCTGCTGGTGGCGCTGGCGATCGGCGCCTTCAACGGCTGGCTGCTCATGCGGACCGGCCTGCCGAGCTTCCTCATCACCCTGGGCACGTTCTTCATGCTGCAGGGCATCAACCTGGGCGTGACGAAGCTGCTCACCGGCGGCGTCTCCTCCAGTGCCGTGTCCGACATGGACGGCTGGGACTCCGCCCGGGCGGTGTTCGCCTCGACGATCAGCATCGGCGGGGTCGGTGTCCGGATCACCGTGTTCTGGTGGATCCTGTTCGTGGCGATCGCCACCTGGACGCTGCTGCGCACCCGGGTGGGCAACTGGATCTTCGCCGTCGGCGGTGACGCCCCCTCCGCCCGCGCGGTCGGCGTCCCCGTCAAGCGCACGAAGATCGGCCTGTTCATGACGGTCGGCTTCTGCGGCTGGTTCGTCGGCATGCACCAGCTGTTCAGCTTCGACTCCATCCAGTCCGGCGGCGGCGTCGGCCAGGAGTTCATCTACATCATCGCCGCCGTCGTCGGCGGGTGCCTGCTCACCGGCGGGTACGGCTCGGCGGTCGGTTCGGCCATCGGCGCCCTGATCTTCGGCATGACCAGCCTGGGCATCGTCTACGCCGGCTGGGACGCGAACTGGTTCAAGCTGTTCCTGGGCGTGATGCTCCTGCTGGCCACGATCGTCAACCTGGTCGTGAAGAACCACGCGGCGAAGAGGTGAGGGGACCGATGAGCACCGACACCCACGAGCGCACCGGCTCCTCCGGGCACTCCCCGAACACCGAGATCCTGCGGCTGAGCGACGTCGGCAAGAGCTACGGCAACGTGCACGCCCTGCGCGGGGTGTCGCTGTCGGTCAGGCAGGGCGAGATCACCTGCGTGCTCGGTGACAACGGCGCCGGCAAGTCGACCCTCATCAAGATCATCGCCGGCCTGCACCAGCACACCGAGGGCACCGTGGAGGTCAACGGCGAGCAGGTGCGCTTCACCTCCCCCAGGGAGTCCCTGGAGCGCGGCATCGCCACCGTCTACCAGGACCTGGCGCTGGTGCCGCTGATGTCGATCTGGCGCAACTTCTTCCTCGGCGCCGAGCTGCGCACCGGCGTCGGGCCCTTCAAGCACCTCGACGTCAAGCGCATGATGCAGATCACCGACGAGGAGCTGACGAAGATGGGCATCAACGTGCCCGACCTCGAGCGCCCCGTCGGTGCCCTCTCCGGTGGGCAGCGCCAGTGCATCGCCATCGCCCGCGCGATCTACTTCGGCGCCAAGGTCCTCATCCTCGACGAGCCGACCGCGGCCCTGGGCGTCAAGCAGTCCGGGGTGGTGCTGAAGTACGTCGCCAAGGCGCGCGACGCGGGCCTGGGCGTCATCTTCATCACCCACAACCCGCACCACGCCTACCTGGTGGGCAACCACTTCGTGATCCTCAACCGCGGCCACGTCTCGCTGGACAAGCCGCGGCAGGAGATCACGCTGGACGAGCTCACCAACGAGATGGCCGGTGGTGCCGAGCTCGCGGCCCTCAGCCACGAGCTCTCCGTCCCCGGCGAGACCCCCGAGAACGCCGCCGCCCTGGCGGCCCCGCACGAGAACGCACGGTAGGAGACAGCACATGAGCACGGCGACGCAGAACACCCGGCACACCGCGCGCCAGGGCTACGACCGGGACCTCCGCGTCGCCGTGCTCGGCGTCGGCATGATGGGCCAGGACCACGCCCGCCGCCTGGCGCAGCTGACCAAGGGCGCCCAGCTCGTGGCCGTCAGCGACGTGGACGCGGCCCGCACCGACGCCGTGGCCGCCGAGTTCGGCGTGCGCGCCCTGCACGACCCGGTCGCGGCCATCGCCGACCCCGAGGTCGACGCGGTCGTCATCGCCACCCCCGGCTTCACCCACGAGGACCTCGTGCTGACGGCGCTGCAGGCCGGCAAGCCGACCCTGTGCGAGAAGCCGCTGACCACGTCGCCCGAGACCTCCCGCAAGGTGGTGGAGGCCGAGCGCGCCCTGGGTCGCCAGCTCGTGCAGGTCGGTTTCATGCGCCGCTTCGACGCCGAGTACGAGCAGCTGCGCGCTCTCATCGCCTCGCAGGAGCTGGGCCGCCCGCTGTTCCTGCACTGCGCGCACCGCAACGCGACCACCCCGCCGAACTTCAACTCCGAGCAGCTCATCCTCGACTCGGTGGTGCACGAGGTGGACGTGACCCGCTTCCTGCTCGGCGAGGAGATCAGGGCCATCACGGTGCTGACCCCCGGGCGCACCTCGCACGCCCCGGAGGGTCTGCAGGACCCGCAGTTCGTCCTCATGGAGACCGGGAGCGGCGCGCTCGTCGACGTGGAGATCTTCGTCAACACCACGTTCGGCTACGAGGTGCGCACCGAGCTGGTCGCCGAGCGCGGCAGCGCGCGGATCGGCCTGGGCGTCGGCCTGGTGAAGCACTCCGCGGCCGGCTGGGGCGGGCACATCACCGCCGACTTCAAGGAGCGCTTCGGCGCCGCCTACGACACCGAGTTCCAGCGCTGGGTGGACGCCGTCCGCAGCGGTGCCGGCGTCGACGGCCCGGGCGTGTGGGACGGGTACGCCGCCGCCGCCGTCTGCGCCGCGGGCGTGGAGTCCCTGCGCACCGGCCGCCGCGTCGAGGTCGACCTCGGCGCCCGGGTCTGAGGGGGCGACGACGATGCAGATCGCCCTGGACACCTACATGTTCCGCGACGTGCCGCTGCTGAAGCTGCCGGGCCTGGTCGCGGACCTCGGCTACGAGTGGATCGAGCTGTCCCCGCGCGAGGACTTCATCCCGTTCTTCCGCCACCCGCGCGTGGACCTGGCCACGGTGCGCGCCTTCCGCAAGGCCCTGGACGCAGCCGGTGTGGGCGTGTGCTCCACGCAGTTCGTGCAGCGCTGGTCAGGCCCCGGTGAGGACGAGCGCCGCCAGGCGGTGCGCAACATCAAGCGCATCGTGGAGGTCACGACCGAGCTCGGCGTGCCCGTGGTGCAGTCGGAGTTCAACGGCCGCCCGGAGCTGCCCGAGGCCAGCGAGGCCCGCTTCCTCGACTCCTTCGAGGAGCTGGCCCCCGTCTTCGAGGCGAACGGGATCGAGCTGCGCCTGGAGCCGCACCCGGACGACTTCATCGAGGACGGCTTCCGCGCGGTGGACCTCGTGCGCGGCCTGGACCGCCCGTGGGTGGGGTTCGTCTACTGCACCCCGCACACCTTCCACCAGGGCGGCGACGGCCCGGGGATCATCCGCTACGCCGGGGACCTCGTGCGGCACGTCCACGTGGCGGACACGTTCGACTTCCGCGGCTCCTCCGGGCTGCGGTACATCATCAACCCGCCCGGCTCGACCGCGCGCATCCACCAGCACCTGAACATCGGTGAGGGCGAGGTGGACTTCGACGGCATCTTCGCCGCGCTGGGCGAGGTCGGCTTCGACGGGGCGCTGTGCGCCAGCGTCTTCGCCTGGGAGGAGAAGCGCGAGGAGTCCAGCCGCCTCATGCGCGAGGCGATCCAGGAGCACGCCGACCGCTGGTGAGGCGGTCGTGAGGGCGAGGGGGGCGGTGCCGCTGGCACCGCCCCCCTCGTGCGTTCCGGCGCGCTCCCGGTGACCTAGATGTGTCAGAATGTTAGGACATATCGAGAGGAGACGCCCGTGCCCCTGCTCCGCTTCGACCTCGTCGCCGGTCGCACCCCCGAGGCCCTGACCGTCCTGCTGGACGCCGCCCACGACGCCGTCGTGGAGGCCTTCGAGGTGCCCTACGGCGACCGCTACCAGGTCGTCCACCAGCACGCGCCCGGTGAGATGGTCGTCCACGACACGGGCCTGGGCATCGAGCGCACCGACGACGTCGTCGTCCTGCAGATGACCAGCAGGCAGCGCACCCGCGAGCAGAAGGAGCGCTTCTACGCCCTGCTGGTGGAGAACCTGCAGCACCGCTGCGGCATCGAGCCCAGCGACGTCGTCGTCTCGGTCGTCGAGAACTCCGACGCGGACTGGTCCTTCGGCCACGGGCGCGCGCAGTTCCTCACCGGCGAGCTCTGAGCGGGCGGTCCGGCGGCCACTGGCCGCCGGACC
>NZ_JBBBEM010000054.1:0-68455 GCF_037154035.1 Kineococcus sp. G2
GCGGCCACTGGCCGCCGGACCGCCGCGCGTGCGACGCTGGGGCAGCACGCCACGACCGAACGCACGACAACCGAACACACGGCCACGCACCCCGGCGGGAGAGCCCCGGCGCGCACCAGCGCCGGGCACCGAAGGAGCAACCGCCCCGGAACCTCTCAGGTACCAGGACCGCCACGGGCAGGCCGCTCTGGAGAGCAGGGTCCGCACGGCCCTCACCGACGGGGAAAGCGCCGCAGGGCGCGAAGCTCTCAGGTGCCGCGACAGAGGGGGTCCGCGCAGCCGCGCCCGGCGGCCGCGCCCGGAAGGAGCCCCGCCGTGTCCCGCACCTCCCCGCTGCACGAGGCCCACGCCGCCCTCGGGGCCGCGTTCACCGACTTCGCCGGCTGGTCCATGCCCGTGCGCTACGCCTCCGACCTCGCCGAGCACCGCGCCGTGCGCGCCACCGCCGGCGTGTTCGACCTGTCCCACATGGGGGAGGTGCGCGTGCGCGGGCCGCGGGCCGGCGAGGCCCTGGACGCCGCCCTCGTCGGCCGCCCGTCCGCCATGCCCGTCGGGCGCGCCGGGTACGGCCTGCTCGTGGGCGAGGAGGGCGGCGTCCTCGACGACCTCGTCACCTACCGCCTCGGCGAGGACGACTTCCTCGTCGTCGCCAACGCCTCCAACGCCGGCCTCGTCGCAGCGGAGCTCACCGCCCGCGCCCCCGGGTTCGACGCCACCGTCACCGACGAGTCCACCGGCACCGCCCTGGTGGCCGTGCAGGGCCCCACCGCCGCACTGATCGTCGGTGACCTCGTCGACGCCGACCTCGACGCCCTGGGGTACTACCGCTGCACCCCCGCCTCGCTGCGCACGGCGGACGGCGCGGTCGACGTGCTGCTCGCCCGCACCGGCTACACCGGCGAGGACGGTTTCGAGGTGTTCACCGCGGCCGAGCGCGCGGTCCCCGTGTGGGAGGCGCTGCTGGCCGCCGGCCGCGGCCGCGACGCCGTGCCGTGCGGGCTCGCCTGCCGCGACACCCTGCGCCTGGAGGCCGGGATGCCGCTGTACGGGCACGAGCTGTCCCGCGACGTCGACCCCTACACCGCCGGGCTCGGTCGCGTCGTCAAGCTCGACAAGCCCACCGGGTTCCCCGGCCGGGACGCGCTGGAGCGCCTCGCGCAGCGCACCCCCGAGCGCGTCCTCGTCGGTCTGCGCGGCACCGGCCGCCGCGCCGGCCGTCAGGGCCACCCCGTGCTCCACGAGGGCCGACCGGTCGGCGTCGTCACCAGCGGCGCCCTCTCGCCCACCCTCGGCCACCCCGTCGCCATGGCGTACGTCGAGCCGGCGTTCGCCCCCGTCGGCACCGCGCTGGCCGTGGACGTGCGCGGGCGCCCCGAGCCCGTCGAGGTGGTCGAGCTGCCCTTCTACCGCCGGGCCCGGTGAGCGCCGTGCCCGTCGGCGTCCTCGACCTGTTCTCCATCGGCATCGGCCCCTCCAGCTCCCACACCGTGGGCCCGATGCGCGCCGCCCTGCGGTTCGCGCAGGGCCTGGCCGGCGACGGGCTGCTGGAACGGGTCGCCGCGGTGCGGGTGGACCTGCACGGCTCGCTGGGGGCCACCGGCCGCGGCCACGGTTCCGACCGCGCCGTCGTCCTGGGTCTGCTGGGTCAGCGGCCCGAAGCCGTCGACCCCGACGCGGTCCCCGCGCTGCTGGACGCCGTGCGCGAGCGCGGCGAGCTGCGACTGCTGGACCGGCACCCGGTGCGCTTCGACCCCGGCGCCGACGTGCGCCTGCTGCGCCAGGCCCTGCCCGCCCACCCCAACGGGATGGTGTTCACCGCCCTCGACGACGACGGGCGCGTGCTCGCCGAGCGCACCTCGTACTCCGTCGGCGGGGGCTTCGTGCGCGACGACCCGCTGGAGGCCGCCGAACCCGTCCTGGACGGCGGCGACGACGTGCCGCACCCCTTCCGCACCGGCGCCGAACTGCTGGAGCAGTGCCGGCGAACCGGTCTGGGCGTGGCGGACCTGGTGCGACGCGACGAGGAGCACCGCCGCAGCCGCGAGGACCTCGACACCGCCCTGCTGGAGGTGTTCGCCGCGATGGCCGCCTGCGTCGAGCGCGGCCTGTCGATCGACGGCACCCTGCCCGGCGGGCTCGGCGTGCGCCGCCGCGCGCCCGCCCTGCACCGCCAGCTCCTCGCCGAGGAGGAGGCGCAGGGCACGGGGCCTGGAGGTGACCCGCTGCGTGCGCTGGACTGGCTGAGCCTGTGGGCGCTGGCGGTCAACGAGGAGAACGCCGCCGGCGGCCGCGTCGTCACCGCCCCCACCAACGGCGCCGCCGGCATCGTGCCCGCCGTGCTGCACTTCCACCGCCGCTTCACCCCAGGCGCCGACGACGCCAGCACGGTCGACTTCCTGCTCGCCGCCGGCGGCGTCGGGATCGTGCTGAAGGAGACCGGTTCCATCTCCGGCGCCGAGGTCGGCTGCCAGGGGGAGGTGGGTTCCGCCAGCGCCATGGCGGCCGCCGGCCTGACCGCCGTGCTCGGCGGCACCCCCGAGCAGGTGGAGAACGCCGCCGAGATCGCGATCGAGCACCACCTGGGGCTGACCTGCGACCCCGTCGGCGGGCTCGTGCAGATCCCGTGCATCGAGCGCAACGCGGTGGGCGCCACCACCGCCGTCCACGCCGCCCGCACCGCGCTGCGCGGCGACGGCACCCACGTCGTCAGCCTCGACACCGCCATCGCCACGATGCGCGCCACGGGGGCGCACATGCGCTCGGAGTACAAGGAGACCTCCCGCGGCGGCCTCGCCCTCACCGTCGTCGGCGCGCCCACCGCGGTGGGCGTCAACCTCCCGGAGTGCTGAGCGGCCGGGGTGGCACAGTGGCCCGGTGCCACCCCGCCGCCGCACCGACCCCGCGCAGGGGCGCGCCGCGCTGCGCACCGCGCTGGACGCCCTCGACTCCGGGACGACCCCGCCGCGGCCCGACCTGGCCGCCGCCGTGCGGTTCACCCTCGAGGAGCTCGCCGCCCGCCACCCCGGCGGCAGCGTGGAGGTGCGGGTGCCGCCGTTCGCCGCCGTGCAGGTCGTCGCCGGCCCGAAGCACACCCGCGGCACCCCGCCCGCGGTGGTGGAGACCGACGCCGTGACCTGGCTGGAGCTGGCCACCGGGCGCCTCGCCTTCGACGCCGCGCGCGGCAGCGGGCGGGTGCGGGCCAGCGGTGAGCGCGCCGACCTCGGGCGGCTGCTGCCGGTCACCGGGCCGGGCGCGTGAACGCAGCGCGTACCGTGGCGCGGGTGAGCGAGCAGGAGCGCCGGGCGCCCGACGACGACGGCCACCGGGAGCCGCAGCCGCCCGTGCAGCGCGACACCGGTGCGCAGCAGGAGGAAGCTGCGCAGCCCGAGGGGCCGCAGCCCGAGGCGCAGCAGGAGGGCACCCGGCTGGTGCAGGTCACGCGCCGGCGCGCCCCCCGGTTCCGGGCGTTCGTGCTCACCGGCGTGGTCGTCGCCTTCCTCGCCGCCGCGGTCGTCGCGGTCCTCACCCCGCCCGCCGCCGGGTACACGCAGCAGGACCTGCTCGGCTACCTGTTCGTCGCCTTCGGCCTCGTCGGTGCGCTGCTCGGCGGGCTGGTCGCGGTCCTGGCCGACCGCACCCGCGCCCGCGGCGGCGCCGCCCGGCGCCGCTGACGAACCACCGCCCGGCCGGGTGCCGCCGCCGGGCACGGATGCGTCGGGGCCCTGCGGGCTGTGCCACACTCGTGGCGTGGCCCGCGGTGACGGACGTCTGAACCACGATCTGATGCCCGGCGAGAAGGGCCCCCAGGACGCTTGCGGCGTCTTCGGGGTCTGGGCTCCCGGCGAGGAAGTCTCCAAGCTCACCTTCTACGGCCTGTACGCCCTCCAGCACCGGGGCCAGGAGGCCGCCGGCATCGCCGTCAGCAACGGCGAGCAGATCCTCGTGTTCAAGGACACCGGCCTCGTCTCGCAGGTCTTCGACGAGTCCGCCCTGGAGTCCCTGCAGGGGCACATCGCGGTCGGGCACGCCCGCTACTCCACCGCCGGCGGCGCCGGCTGGCAGAACGCCCAGCCCACCCTGGGCGCCACCTCCGGCGGCACGGTCGCGCTGGCCCACAACGGCAACCTCACCAACGCCTTCCGGCTGCGCGAGCTGATCGCCGAGCGCTACCCCGGCCGCGCCGGTGCCCGGCCCGGTTCCGGTGGGGAGATCGCCCGGGGCAACACCACCGACACGGCCCTCATCACCGCCCTGTTCGCCGGCGACCCGGACCGCACGCTGGAGGCCACGGCCCTGGAGGTGCTCCCGCACGTCGAGGGCGCCTTCAGCCTCGTCTTCATGGACGAGCGCACCCTCTACGCCGCGCGCGACCCGCAGGGCATCCGCCCGCTGGTGCTCGGCCGCCTCGACCGCGGCTGGGTCGTCGCCTCCGAGACCGCCGCCCTCGACATCGTCGGCGCCAGCGTCGTGCGCGAGATCGAACCGGGCGAGCTCATCGCGATCGACGCCGACGGGCTGCGCTCCAGCCGCTTCGCCGAGGCCAACCCCAAGGGCTGCGTCTTCGAGTACGTCTACCTCGCCCGCCCCGACACCAGCATCAGCGGCAAGGTCGTGCAGGAGGCCCGCGTCGAGATGGGCCGCACCCTGGCCCGCGAGCACCCCGTCGAGGCCGACCTGGTGATCCCCACCCCGGAGTCGGGCACGCCCGCCGCCATCGGCTACGCCGAGGAGTCCGGCATCCCCTACGGGCAGGGGCTGGTGAAGAACGCCTACGTCGGGCGCACCTTCATCCAGCCCAGCCAGACGATCCGCCAGCTCGGCATCCGCCTGAAGCTGAACCCGCTCAAGCACGTCGTGCACGGCAAGCGCCTCATCGTCGTCGACGACTCCATCGTGCGCGGCAACACCCAGCGCGCCCTCATCCGGATGCTGCGCGAAGCGGGCGCCGCCGAGATCCACGTGCGGATCTCGTCCCCGCCGGTGACGTGGCCGTGCTTCTACGGCATCGACTTCGCCACCCGCGCCGAGCTCATCGCCACCGGCCTCGCCGTGGACGACGTGCGTGCCAGCATCGGCGCCGACTCCCTGGGGTACATCTCCCCCGAGGGCATGATCGCCGCCACCGACCAGCCCGCCGAGCGGCTGTGCACGGCGTGCTTCAGCGGCACCTACCCCGTGCCGGTGCCCGACCTGCAGCGCCTGGGCGACCACGCCCTGGACAAGGCGCTCCTGCCCATCACCCCCGTGCCCTCGCACGCGCACCACTCGGGAGGCCGCCGGTGACCGGCACCACCTACGCCTCCGCCGGCGTCGACGTCGTCGCCGGCGACCGCGCCGTCGAGCTCATGAAGGCCTCCGTGGCCCGCACCCACGGCCCCGACGTCGTCGGCGGCTTCGGCGGCTTCGCCGGCCTGTACGACGTCAGCGCGCTGAAGGGCTACCGCCGTCCCCTGCTGGCCACCAGCACCGACGGCGTGGGCACCAAGGTGGCCGTCGCCCAGGCCGTCGACAAGCACGACACCATCGGCTTCGACCTCGTCGGCATGGTCGTCGACGACGTCGTCGTCTGCGGCGCGAAGCCGCTCTTCATGACCGACTACATCGCCTGCGGGCGGGTGGTCCCCGAGCGGACGGCGGGCATCGTGGCCGGCATCGCCCGCGCCTGCGAGGAGGCCGGCACCGCCCTCGTCGGCGGGGAGACCGCCGAGCACCCCGGGCTGCTCGGCCCCGACGAGTACGACGTGGCCGGCGCGGTGACCGGGGTGGTCGAGGCCGACGAGCTGCTGGGTGCCGAGCGCGTGCGCGCCGGGGACGTCCTGGTCGCGATGGCGTCCTCGGGCCTGCACTCCAACGGCTACTCGCTGGTGCGGCGGGTGTTCGCCGACGCCGGGTGGTCCTACGAGCGCCACGTGGACGAGTTCGGCCGCACCCTCGGCGAGGAGCTGCTGGAACCGACCCGCATCTACGCCGCGCCGGCCCTGGCCACCCTCGCCACCGGTGGCGTGCACGCCATGAGCCACGTCACCGGCGGGGGACTGGCCGCCAACCTGGCCCGCTGCCTGCCCGAGACGGTCACCGCCGAGGTCGACCGCTCCACCTGGACCCCGGGTGCGGTGTTCTCCCTGGTGCGGGACCTGGGCCGGGTGCCCGCCGACGACCTGGAGCGCACCCTGAACCTGGGGGTCGGGATGCTCGCCGTCGTCAGCCCCGAGACCGCGGACGCCGTGGTGGCGTCCCTGGAGACCGCGGGGGTGCCGGCGTGGGTGTGCGGCCGGGTGCGCGAGCGGCAGGACGCCGACGGCGACAGCAACGGCAAGGGCGTGGCAGGGGGCGTGGCGCTGCTCCGGGGATCTCACCAGGGTTGGTGAGGCTCTTCCGGAGCGGCGCCACGCCCCCTGCTGATCCGTCCTGCTGGTGCGCTGTGCCCACCCCCGGTGCGCTGTGCGACCGGGAGCCTGGCCTCCCCGGGACTGCTCGTCCCCGGGAGACCGTCGGACGGGAGGGTCAGGCGCGACGCTTGGTCGCCCAGTCCTCGTAGTCGTCCGTGGCGGAGTACCGAGACCAGTCGGTGTCCTCGTCCACCTCGTCCTCGTCCGTCTCCGGTGCCTCCTGGGCGTCGGAACGCCCGGTGGTCGGACGGAACGGGTCAGGACCGTGCAGCTCGCGTTGCAACGCGTTGTAGTCAGTCTGCGGGCTGAAGTACTTCAGCTGCCGAGCGACCTTCGTCTGCTTGGCCTTCTGACGGCCGCGCCCCATGGCGTCGACCCCCTCGCGCGTCGGCCGGGGCCGGTGAGTGGGCCCCGGAGTAGCTGTCATCTCTCCGTGGTGCCAACCGTACAGGTTCGCGAGAGCTTCCGGCATCCCGGTCGGCACGAGGCGCGCCCGGACGGGGGAGCGCGGGCCGGCGCGCCACCACGCGAACGTGGTGTTGCATGACCCCCATGCCGCGCAGCTCGCCCACGGTGGCCGGGATCGACTCCTCCACGCAGTCCTGCAAGGTGGTCGTGCGCGACGCGGCCACGGGGCGCCTGCTGCGCTCCGGGCGGGCCGCGCACCCCGAGGGCACCGAGGTGGACCCCGAGCGCTGGTGGGAGGCGCTGGAGCGGGCCGCCGCCGACGCCGGCGGCCTCGACGACGTCGACGCCCTGGCCGTGGGCGCCCAGCAGCACGGCTCGGTCCTGCTGGACGGCGACGGCGGCGTGGTGCGCGACGCGCTGCTGTGGAACGACGGCCGCTCGGCGGGCGCGGCGCAGGACCTCACCGACGAGCTCGGCGGCCCCGCCGCCTGGGCCGAGCAGGTCGGCAGCGTCCTGGTCGCCTCCTTCACCGTCACGAAGCTGCGCTGGGTGGCCGAGCACGAGCCCGGCGCGGCCGCCCGCACGAGCGCCGTGTGCCTGCCCCACGACTGGCTGACCCACCGGCTCGCCGGGGGTGCCGCCGCGGGCGCCCGGCTGGTCACCGACCGCGGCGACGCCAGCGGCACCGGCTACTTCTCGGCCGCGACGGGCGAGTACCGCCCTGACCTGCTGGAGCGCGCCTTCGGCACCCGCCCGCAGCTGCCGCAGGTGCTGGCGCCGGACGCGGCCGCCGGTGAGAGCGCCTGCTCGCTCAGCCGCGGGGCCCTGCTCGGCGCCGGCACCGGCGACAACATGGCCGCCGCCCTGGGGGTGGGGGCCGTGCCCGGCGACGTGGTGGTCTCCATCGGCACCTCCGGCGTCGTCAGCGCCGTCACCGACGTGGCCACCCGCGACCCCTCCGGCGCCGTCGCCGGCTTCGCCGACGCCACCGGCCGGCACCTGCCGCTGGTGTGCACCCTCAACGCCGCCCGCGTCCTCGACGCCGCCGCCCGCCTGCTGGGGGTGGACCACGCCGAGCTGTCCCGCCTGGCGCTCAGCGCCCCCGCCGGTGCCGGCGGTCTCGTCCTCGTGCCCTACCTGGAGGGCGAGCGCACGCCCGTGCGCCCGGACGCCACCGGCGCCCTGCACGGGCTGACCCCGCAGACGTCCACCCCCGCCCACCTGGCGCGCGCCGCCGTGGAGGGCCTGCTGTGCGGGCTCGCCGACGGCCTCGACGCCCTCGTCGCCCAGGGCGTGCCGGTGCGCCGCGTCCTGCTCGTCGGCGGCGGGGCGCGCTCGGAGGCGGTGCGCCGCCTGGCGCCGGCGGTGCTGGGGCGCCCCGTCCTGGTGCCCCCGCCGGGGGAGTACGTCGCCGACGGCGCCGCGCTGCAGGCGGCGTGGGTGCTCTCCGGGGCGGACGCACCGCCGCGCTGGGAGCTGGGCGAGGCCCGGACCTTCGAGGCCGCCCCCCTGGCGCACGTCCGGGAGCGCTACGCCGCGGTGCGCGACCTCACGGCCCCGCGCTCCTGACCGGGCCGGCGGGTTCGTCCTCGCCGCCGCGCGGCGCGGGCACGGCGCGCCGGCGGGCGGCGCGCTTGTCGGCGTACATGCGCGCGTCGGCCTCGGCCAGCACGGACTCCGGGGAGCGGCCCGGGGCGTCGGCGGCCCAGCCCACCGAGACCCGCACGCCCCGGTCCGCTCCCGCCGGGGCGTCCCCGCGCAGCCGCACGGCCAGCTCCTCGACGTGCTCGGCGGCCACCTGCTCCACCAGCACGACGAACTCGTCGCCGCCGGTGCGCGCCACGGTGTCGCCCGGGCGCACGTGCGCGCTCAGCGCCCGCGCCACGTCCACCAGGAGCCGGTCGCCGGCGGCGTGGCCCTGCTCGTCGTTGACCCGCTTGAGGCCGTCCACGTCGCAGACGAGGACGAACGTGCCGCGACCGGGGGTGCTGACCGCCCGCGCCCGCGAGACCTCCCACCGGTCGGCCAGCAGCGCCCGGTTGGGCAGCCCGGTGAGCGCGTCGTGACCGGCGCGGTGCCGCAGCTCGCGCTCGCGGCGCAGGCGGTCGGTGACGTCCCATGCGGCGACGACGACCCGGTCGCCGCCGAGGGGCCGGGCGGCCACCTCCAGGCGGCGGCCGGCGGGTGGGGCGAGGCGCACCCGCAGCGGGTGGTGCGTCTGGCCGGAGCACTCCCCGGTGCGCTCCAGGGCGCGACAGGCGCGGGGGCGGTCGGCGTCCACGAGGAGCTCCAGGGCGTCGCGGCCGGCCAGGGTGCCGGGTGCGGCTGCCGCGAGCTCGTGGGCGGCCCGGGAGGCCCACAGCACGACGGTCCCGGACAGCACCGCGACCGCACCGCCCTCGGCGAGGGCGCGCCAGCCGGTGCCGCCCCCGGTGGTGGTCACCGGTGTCTCGCGGCCCCGTCGCCCACGGCGGCCAGAGCGCCGGCGCCCGCCGTGGAGGCCAGCACGGCGGGCCAGGGCCCCACGCGCTTCGAGAGCGGGTGGGAGGCGCCCACGAGGGCCACGGTGCCGAGGCTCAGGGCGACGGCCAGGGGGGTGGAGGCGGCGGCCCAGCGCGGTGCCGACCAGCCCAGCCCGGCCAGCAGCGCGAGCCCGGCGAGGCGGCGGTCCCCGGTGGAACGGCCGATCGCGTAGCCGCCCAGGACGGCCGCGGCGACGACGGGGGAGGTGGGGGTGCGGGCCACGTGATCAGGCTACCCAGGGCGTGCCCGGCGCGCCCGGCGTGCCCGGCGTGCCCGGCGTGCCCGGCGCGCCCGGGTGCCGGGTCGCGGTGCCTGTGCGGGCCGGCGGCTCACTCGTCGCGGCGCGCCAGGTCCCCGGTGTCCCCGAGCTTGGCCATCCGCAGTTCGCGCACCAGGCGCAGGGTCGGCTTGAGCGCGAAGCCCAGCGAGCCGACGATGAACAACCAGGTGCCCCCGGTCTTGGTCGACTCCCACAGGAACAGCACGCTGCCCACGACGAAGCACGCGGCCGCGGTGAAGTCGACGACGGTGTGCCAGATCTCGAAGGCGGCGTACAGCTTGCGCGCCTCGTCGCTCCGGTTCGGGTTGCCCGGGTTGAAGATTCCCACGGCCGCAGGACGCTATCCGCCGGTGCCCGGCCCCGCACGTCCTGCCCGAGGGGTGGGCCGGGGAACGCGAAAGGCCGCCGCGGAACGCGACGGCCTTCGATCAGAGAGGAGTCAGGTGGCCAGGAGCGGGGTCGAACCGCTGACCTTCCGATTTTCAGTCGGACGCTCTACCAACTGAGCTACCTGGCCGTGCCGGGCCGGATCAACCGGCACGACGAGCGACCCCGACGGGACTCGAACCCGCGACCTCCGCCGTGACAGGGCGGCGCGCTAACCAACTGCGCTACGGGGCCTCAAGAGGCCTTGCTTGGACTTGCTGCCTTGCTCGCTTGCGGGACCAACAGTACCCGATCCCGGGCCGTGCTCGTGACACGGATCCGGAAGCCGGCCGGCGGGTGCCCGCTCGCGTACCCCCAACGGGATTCGAACCCGTGCTACCGCCTTGAAAGGGCGGCGTCCTAGGCCACTAGACGATGAGGGCGAGACTCCCTGCGGCGGGAGCCCGACCAGCATAGGGGGTGGCGGGCCGGCGGTGCGTCCCCGCGCGCCGCTCAGGCCGCCACCGGCGCCCCGGGCGCGCCCGGTCCACCCGGGGTGGACAGCCGCCGCGAGCGCACCGGCAGCCGGCGCCCCCGCGCGGCCGCGCGGGAGACGGCGACCGGGTCGGTGTGCAGCAGGTCCAGCACGGCGCGCTCCACCGCCCCGTGCGTGGCCGGGTGCCCGAACGCGGCGTCCTCGCCGAGCTCCTCCAGCGCGGGCGCGATCGTCACGCCGTCCTCGAACAGGTCCACCACGCGCGGGTCGACGTAGCTGCTGCGGCACACCGCCGGGGTGTTGCCCAGGTACTCCGCCACCTCCGCCACCGCCCGCGCCACCGCCCGCTTGCGCGCCGTCGGGGTGGTGCAGGCGGGCAGCGAGACCGCGAGGGCGACCGCGGCCAGGACGGTGGCGTGCCAGGTGCGGAAGTCCTTCGCCGACACGTCCGGGCCGATCGTCTCGTGCAGGTAGGCGTTGACGTCGTCGCTGGTGACGTCGTGCCAGCGCGAGCCGTCCCGCCACGCGAGCAGGTCGTCGCCGCCGCCGCGGCGGCGCTTGAGGGTGCGCACCACCTCCACCACGTCCGGGTCGGCGATGACGGTGGTGCGGTCCTTGCCGGACTTCGCCACGTAGCGGAACACCAGTTCACCGCCGTGCTGGACCACGTGCTCGCGCTTCAGGGTGGCCAGGCCGTACGAGCCGTTCTCCTCCGCGTAGGTGTCCCCGCCCACGCGGAAGAACCCCAGGTCCAGCAGGCGGAACGCCGCCGCCAGCACCCGCTCGCGCGGCACCCCCGGCAGCCGCAGGTGCTCGGCGACGACCTCGCGGGCGCGCGGCAGCTGCGCGGCCACCTCCAGGACGCGGTCGTGCTTGGCGCGGTCGCGCTCGAGGCGCCACTGCTCGTGGTAGCGGTACTGCCGCCGGCCGCGCTCGTCGGTGCCCACCGCCTGCAGGTGCCCGTTGGGGTGCGGGCAGATCCACACGTCGGTGTAGGCGGGCGGGATCGCCAGCTTCGCGATCCGCTCCAGCACCGCGGGCTCGGTGATGCGCTCGCCGGCGGTGTCGAAGTACGTCCAGCCCTTCCCGCACCGCCGGCGCGTGAAACCGGGCGAGGAGCTGGAGACGCGGCGCAGGCGAGGCACCCACCGATGGTGCGCACCGCGCGCGCCGGACGCACCCCGGAGGCCGTCCTCACGCAGCGGCGGGTGGCGGGAGCAGCGCCGCCCCCAGCGCCGCGAGCAGCTCGACGACCTCGGCGCGGTCCAGCCGCACCGTGGACACGCAGGAGGCGCCCTGCCAGGTGGACAGCACGACGCGGTCCTCCTTCGGGTGGGCGCTCACCCGCAGCGCCCGCCCCGGGCGGTCGGCGTCGCGCAGCACGCCGGTGGGGGTGCCGCGCCTGGCCCGGACCGCTGCGTCCTCCATCCGCCGATGGTGCGCCCCGGTGGCGCCGCTGTCGAGGCCCGCTGCGCCGGGCGGGGGATCAGGGGACGCGGGCGATCCAGTCGCCGGTGGCGAACTTCGAGGCCACGAGCTCGTCGGCGGCCGCCAGTTCCGCGTCGGTGAGGGAGGAGTCCGCCAGGCCGTACTGGTCGCGGAACGTGGCGACCATCCGCTCGATGACCTCCTCGCGCGGCAGGCCGGTCTGCCGGCGCAGCGGGTCCACCCGCTTGGCGGCGCTGGCCAGGCCCTTGCCCTTGAGCTTCTCGCGGCCGATGCGCAGCACCTGCAGCATCTTCGCGGCGTCGATGTCGTACGACATCGTCACGTGGTGCAGGACGGTGCCGTCGGCCAGGCGCTTCTGGGCGGCGCCGGCGATCTTGCCCTGATCGGTGGTGATGTCGTTGATCGGCTGGTACCACGCCTTCACGCCCAGCTCGCCGAGCGCGACGAGCACCCAGTCGTCGAGGAACGCGTACGACTCCGTGAACGACAGGCCCTCCACCAGGGAGGCCGGCGCGTACAGCGAGTACGTGATGGTGTTGCCGGGCTCGACGAACATCGCCCCGCCGCCGGAGATCCGCCGCACCACCTGGACCCCCAGGCGCTGCGCGGCCTCGCCGTCGACCTCGTTGGCCAGCGACTGGAAGCTGCCGATGACCACGGCCGAGCTCGCCCACTCCCACACCCGCAGCGTCGGCGGGCGCCGGCCCGCCGCGACCTCGCGGGCCAGCACCTCGTCCAGGGCCATGTGCGCCTGCGGCGGCTGCGGGCCGGTGTGCACCAGCTGCCAGTCGTGGTCCAGCCAGCCGGTGGCTCCGCCGACCGCCCGGCGCACCGCGGTGGCGACCGACTCGGGGGAGAAGCCCAGCAGCACCGCCCCCGGCGGCAGGGCGGAGCGGACCCGCCCGGCGATCGTCGCGGCGTCCGCGTCGGCCGGCAGGCCCGTCAGCGCCGCGTCGACGGCCTCGAGGGCGTCGTCGGGCTCGAGGAAGAAGTCGCCGGAGAGCCGGACGGAGCTGAGCGCCCCGCCGGTCACCTCCACGTCGGCGACGACGAGCTTGCCACCGGGGACCTTGTACTCACCGTGCACGCCACGACCCTACGAGAGCGCCCCCGCGTCCTCGGGGGCGACCGGGGACCCGGGCACCAGCGAGGAGGCCAGCCAGTGCCGCGGGATCCCGAACCCGGCGAGCAGCTCCTCCGTGCGCGGGCGCAGCCGGCGGCACAGATCGTTCACCGCGTGGGTGACGGCCTTGGCCCGCAGCGTCGTCATCCGCCGGTGCTCCAGGTACCAGCCCTTCTCCGCCTCCAGCAGCGCCAGGGCGTGCAGGTCGAACACCTCGCCCAGCAGGTCCGCGACCGCGGGGTCCTCGGTGCGGGCGATGGCGGCGGCGAACGCCTCGGCGACCACGCGGTCCACGTGCGCGCGCCCGGCCAGCAGCAGGTGGTCCTGCAGGCCGTCGACGGCCTCGAACGCGTCGGCGTCGGAGCGCGCGCGGGCCCTGCGCATCCGCTTGGCCAGCGACTCCACGACGTGGCGCTCGCGGTCGGCGATCATCCGCAGCTGCCAGGCGCGGTCGTGCAGCTCCTCGGGCACGCGCCCGGCCTCCACGACGTCCGCCACCAGGGAGCGGGCGGGGCTGCGCCCGGCGAGGGTGGTGACGAAGTCGCGGGTGGCGAACCTCGCCGTGCCCAGGGTGTCGAGGTCGGAGAACTGCTGGGCGTAGGCGGTCAGCTGGCTCTTGGCCACCAGTTGCAGCAGGACGGTGTTGTCGCCCTCGAACGTGGTGAACACGTCCGTGTCGGCCTTCAGCTGCGGCAGCCGGCTCTCGGAGAGGTAGCCGTTGCCGCCGCACGCCTCCCGGCAGGTCTGGATGGTGCGGGTGGCGTGCCAGGTGGAGGCGACCTTCATCCCCGCTGCGTGCGCCTCGAACGCGCGCTGGCGGGCGGGTTCGGGGTCGCCGCCGGCGAGCTGCACCTTCAGCAGGTCGTCCATCTCGCCCATCAGCTCGTCCTGCGCGAAGCTCAGGGCGTACGTGGTGGCCAGCGGGATGAGCAGGCGGCGCTGGTGCGCCAGGTAGTCCAGCAGGACGACCTCCTCGCCGCGCTCGCCGTCCCGCGTGCCGGGGCGGGCGAACTGCGTGCGGCGCAGCGCGTAGCGCAGGGCGATCTCCAGGGCGACCTTCGTCTGGCTGATCGCGCCGCCGGAGATGCTGACGCGGCCCTTGACCAGGGCGCCGAGCATCGTGAAGAACCGGGCGTTCTTGCTGGCGATGGGGCTGGAGTACGTGCCGTCCTCGGCGACCTGCGCGTAGCGGTCCAGCAGGGCGGTGCGCGGCACGCGCACCGAGTCGAACCACAGCCGGCCGTTGTCCACGCCGTTCAGGCCGGCCTTGCGGCCGTCGTCGCCGCGGCGGATCCCCGGCAGGTCGTTCCCGTCCGGCCCGCGCAGCGGCACGACGAACGCGTGCACCCCCTGCCGCTCCCCGCCGGTGACCAGTTGCGCGAACACCACCGCGACCTCGGCGTCGCGCGCGGCGCCGCCGATGTAGTCCTTGCGGCAGGACTCGTCCGGGGTGTGCACCACGAACTCCCGCGTCGCGGGGTCGTAGGTGGCGGTGGTGCCCAGGGAGGCGACGTCGGAACCGTGCCCCGTCTCCGTCATGGCGAAGCAGCCGACGAGGTCCAGGCGCAGCAGGCGCGGCAGCAGTTCCGCGTGGTGCCGTTCGGTGCCCAGGGCCTGCACGGCACCGCCGAACAACCCCCACTGCACCCCCGACTTGATCATCAGGGAGGCGTCGCCGAAACCCAGGACCTCGAACTGGCTGACCTGCCCACCGGGGGAGTCGCCCCCGCCGTGGCGGGAGGAGAAACCGAGCTCGTGGCCGCCCAGGCCGGCGAGCACGCGCAGCCGGGCGAGCGTGAGGTCGCGCTGCTCGGCGGTGCTCAGGTGGTCGATCGGGCCGAACAGGTCGGCGGGGAACTCGCGGCGGGCCTTCTCGCGCAGCGCGGCGAAGCGGCCGTCCAGGAGCGTGCGCAGGACGTCGGTGTCCACGGGGCCGGCGGGGGGCGCGGAGGTGTCGGCGGGTGCGGGTTCCGCGGTGCCCCGCCCGGCGGTGGCCGGGGCGTCGACGGCGGTGTCGAACTCGGTGGCGGTCACGGGAGCTCCTCGGTCTCGGGGTGGGTGGTGCGGTCTCCGGGCGCCGCCAGGACGGCACTGAGGCCGCCCCAGGCGAGGTCGGTGAGGGCGGCGCCCATCTCGGCGGCGCCCAGGCGGTCCGGGGTGGAGATCCACCGGTCGGCCGCGGAGCGGATGAGCGCGACGAGGCCGTGCGCGAGGGCGTCGGCGGAGGTGTCGGCGGCACCGGCGGCGCGCAGGTGGGCGGTGAGCGTGCGGGCGGTCTCGTCGGCCAGCGCGCGCGTCAGGCGCTGCACGGGGTCGCGCTCGGGGTCGCGGGCGCCGGCGCCGAACGGGTGGGAGACGACGAACCGGTACACCTCCGGGTCGGCCTCGACGAGACCCAGGTAGGTGCTCACGATCCCGGCCAGCGCCTCGCGGGGGCTGCTCGCGCGTTCCACGGCGCTGCGCAGCTCGCGCACGATCAGCCGGTTCACGCGGCGCGCGACCGCGAGGTACAGGTCCTCCTTGTCGGCGAAGTGCCGGTACAGCACCGTCTTGCTGGTGCCGGCGGCCGCGGCCAGCTCGTCCATGCCCAGGCCGGCCCCGTGCGTGGTGATGGCCCGCAGGGCGGCGGTCACCAGTTCCTCGCGGCGCGCGCGGCGGTGCTCGGCCCAGCGCGTGCGGCGCCCGTCCGGGCGGGGCGCGGGGGCGGCGGGCGCCTCGGGGGCGTCGGCGGTGACGGGGTCCACGTCTCGACGGTACCCCGGACGACGGGTACCTGGTACCCCCGGTACCTGTTACGTTTTCCCGGTCCAGGCTCGACGAGGAGGACCCGTGACCACAGCCCCGCCCCCCGCGCGCACCCCCCGGGCCGTCCGCCCGGTCGCGGTCGTCGCCGGCAACCGCACGCCCTTCGCCAAGGCCGGCGGCCGCTACGCGCAGGCCTCCGCGAAGGACCTGCTCGTCGCCGCGATCGACGGACTGGTGGCCCGCACCGGCCTGGCCGGCGAGCGCCTCGGCGAGGTCGTCGCCGGCGCCGTGCTCAAGCACAGCCGCGACCTCAACCTCACCCGCGAGGCCGTGCTGTCCACGGCGCTGGACCCGGCCACCCCCGCCTTCGACGTCTCCCAGGCGTGCGCCACCGGTCTGGAGACCGCCGTGCTGCTCGCCGGGAAGATCGCCCTGGGCCAGGTGGACGCCGGCATCGCCGGCGGTGCCGACAGCGCCAGCGACGCGCCGATCGCCGTGGACGAGGGCCTGCGCCGCGTCCTGCTGGCCCTGAACCGCGCCCGCACCCCGGGAGCGCGGCTGAAGGCGCTGGCGGGCCTGCGTCCCGGGCAGGTCGTGCCGGAGTTCCCGCGCAACGCCGAGGCCCGCACCGGCCTGTCGATGGGCGAGCACGCCGCCCGCACCGCCGCGCGCTGGGGGGTGAGCCGGCAGGCCCAGGACGAGCTGGCGCTGGCCAGCCACCGCAACCTCGCCGCCGCCTACGAGCGCGGGTTCTTCGACGACCTGGTCACCCCGTACCTGGGGGTGCGCCGCGACGGCCTGCTGCGCCCGGACACCACGCTGGACAAGCTCGCGGCGCTGGAACCCGTGTTCGGCCGCGACCTGGACGCCCCCGCCACCATGACGGCCGGGAACTCCACCCCGCTCACCGACGGCGCCGCCGCGGTCCTGCTCGCCACCGACGAGTGGGCTGCCGAGCACCGCCTGGACGTCCTGGCCCACCTGGTCGACGCGCAGACCGCCGCCGTGGACCACGTCCACCGCGGCGAGGGGCTGCTCACCGCACCCGTCCACGCGGTCCCGGTCCTGCTGCACCGCAACGGGTGGACGCTGGAGGACCTGGACGTCGTGGAGATCCACGAGGCGTTCGCCTCCACCGTCCTGGCGACGCTGGCGGCCTGGGAGGACGAGGAGTTCTGCCGCGAGCGGCTCGGCCTCGACGGGGCGCTGGGCCGCGTCGACCGCGCGAAGCTCAACGTCACCGGTTCCTCCCTGGCCACCGGCCACCCCTTCGCCGCCACCGGGGCGCGCATCCTCGCCACGACGGCGAAGCTGCTCGCCGAGCGCGGCGGCGGGCGGGCCCTCATCTCGATCTGCGCGGCCGGCGGTCAGGGCATCGCGGCGCTGGTGGAGGCGTGATGGCGAAGCTGCCCGTCCACCTCCCGGACGACCCGTACGGCGGCCTCGTCGGCCGCGGCCCGGGGGCCGCGGCCGCGCGGCGTCTGGGCCTGCCGGTACCGCCGCGGCTGCGGCGGTACGAACCCGGGCAGGAGTTCCTCACCGGTCCGGCGCTCGTGCTGCGCGTGGGCGCGGCACCGCTGGCCGACGACGTCGCGGTGTGGCTGGCCGCCGCCGGTGCCCGGGTGGTCGGCGACCTCGCCGCCGCGGGGGACGAACGGCTCGGGGCCGTCGTCGTCGACGCCACCGCGGCCCGCCGCGTCGGTGACCTGGGTGCGCTGCGGGAACTGCTGGCGCCGGCGTTCCGGCGCAGCGCGGCCGGTGGGCGCGTCGTCGTCCTGGGCGCGGTGCCCGCCGAGGCGGGGGCGGCCGGCGCCGAGCCCGGCGAGGGGTTCGGGGACGGGTTCGGCGGTGTGGAGGCCCGTGCCGTGCAGCAGGGCCTGGACGGCCTGGTGCGCAGCCTCGGCAAGGAGGCGCGCGGCGGCACCACCGTGAACCTGCTGCGCGTCGCCGCCGGCGCGGGCGAGGCGCTGCGCTCGCCGCTGGAGTTCCTCTGCTCGGCGCGGGCGGCGTTCGTCTCCGGGCAGCCCCTGCTCGTCGGCCCCGCCCCCGCCCCTGCCACCGCGGTGCCCGGCCGCCGGCGGCGGGTGGCCGTCGTCACCGGCGCCGCGCGCGGCATCGGCGCGGCGATCGCCGAGGTCCTCGCCCGCGACGGCGCGCACGTGGTGTGCGCCGACGTCGCCGCCGCGGGCGAGCAGCTCGCCCGCGTCGCCAACCGCGTCCACGGGTCCGCGCTCACCCTGGACGTCACCGCCGCCGACGCCCCCGACGTCCTCGCCGGCCACCTGCGGCGCCGCTTCGGCGGCGCCGACGTCGTCGTCCACAACGCCGGCGTCACCCGCGACCGCTCGTTCGTGAACCTCGACGCGGCGGCCTGGGACGCCGTGCTCGGCGTGAACCTCGCCGCGCCGCTGCGGCTGACCGAGGGCCTGCTGCGCACCGACGGCGCCCTCGCGCCGGGCGCGCGCCTCGTGTGCCTGTCGTCCATCAACGGTCTCGCCGGGGCGAAGGGGCAGGCGAACTACGCGGCCAGCAAGGCCGGTCTCGTCGGTCTCGTGCAGGCGCTGGCGGAACCGCTGGCGCGGCGCGGCATGGCCGCCAACGCCGTCGCCCCGGGGTTCATCGAGACGCCCATGACGGCGTCGATGCCCGCGGTGCCGCGCGAGGTCGGCCGGCGCGCCAGCAGCCTGCAGCAGGGCGGGCTGCCCGTGGACGTCGCC
Source organism: Kineococcus sp. G2 (assembly GCF_037154035.1). NCBI lineage: Bacteria > Bacillati > Actinomycetota > Actinomycetes > Kineosporiales > Kineosporiaceae > Kineococcus > Kineococcus sp. G2. The sequence goes on from NZ_JBBBEM010000054.1 coordinate 18,497, forward strand.
GAGGCCGTCGCCTGGCTGGCCTCGCCGGGTGCCGCCGGCGTCAACGGGCAGGTGCTGCGCGTCGACGGCCAGCACCTGACGGGGGCGTGAGCGCCGTGGGCACCACCCCCAGGCCCCTGGCCGCGAACTACCTGCGTTCGCTCGTGGTGCCGCGCCCGCACGGCGCGGTCGACCTGCCGCGCCGGCGCGTCGAGCAGCGCGGCGTGCGCGTCGACCCCGAGCGCCTGGCGGCGTGGTCGCGCCTGTGCGGCTACCCGCTGCGCTCGCGGCTGCCGCTGCCGTACCCGCACCTGCTGGGTTTCGCCGCGCAGGTGCAGCTGCTGGTCACCGAGCCGTTCCCCTTCCGGCTGCTGGGCCTCGTGCACGTCGCGCAGGAGTTCACCCAGCACCGGTCGCTGCCGGTGGAGGCCGAGCTGGAGGTGTCGGTGCGCGCCGTGGCGATGGCCCCGCACCGGCGCGGCGCCGTCGTCGACCTCGTCACCGAGGTGCGCACGGCGCAGGACGGCGAACCCGCCTGGCGGGGGGTGAGCCGCTACCTCGCCCCGGGGGCGCGACTGCCGGGCGCGGTCCCGCCCGCGCGGGAGGACCCGCCCGCCCCCGGCCCCGGCGCCGCGGTCGGGCGCTGGCGGGTGGGGGCCTCGGCCGGGCGCCGCTACGCGCAGGTCAGCGGGGACGTGAACCCGATCCACCTGGCCGCCCCGGCCGCCCGGCTGCTGGGCTTCCGCCGCGCCCTCGCGCACGGGCTGTGGACGGCCTCGCGCAGCCTGGCGGTCCTGGACGGCCGGCTGCCGGACGCGGTGCGCGCCGACGTGCGGTTCAAGGCGCCGCTGCTGCTGCCGGCGACGGTGGAGCACCTGCACGAGCGCGTGCCGGAGCGCGAGGGCGGCGGCTGGCGCACCGCCGTGCGCAGCCGCGACGGCTCCCGCACCCACCTGCTCACGGCCGTCACCCCCCTCTGAGGCTGCCGGCTCCCGACTCCCACCCCCGGTGATCAAGGAAGTGGCAACTTCCTTGATCACCGGGGGTGGGAGGGGACGGGGGGAACGGGGGAGGGTGTGGTGGGGTGGGGGCGTGAACGCCTCCCCGCAGCGCGCCGTCCCGCCCAGCCCCACCGTGCTGCTGCTCGGCGGGCGCAGCGAGATCGGCCTGGAGGTCGCCGAGCGGCTCGTGCGGGCCGGCGCCCGCACCGTCGTCCTCGCCGCCCGCCGCGCCGGGCAGCTCCAGGCGGAGTCCGCGCGGCTGCGGGCGGTGGGGGCTCAGCACGTGGAGACCGTGGAGTTCGACGCCGACGACCTCGCGTCCCACGGGCCGCTGCTGACGGGCGTCGTCGACCGCCACGGCGCGGTCGACGCCGTCGTGGCGTTCGGCGTCCTCGGCGACCAGGCCCGCGCCGAGACGGACGTCGCGCACGCCCTGGCCGTGGTGCACACCGACTACACCGCCCAGGTCAGCGTGCTGTCCCACCTGGCGCTGCTGCTGCGCCCCCTGCGCGCGGGCAGGATCGTGGCGTTCTCCTCGATCGCCGGGGTCCGCGCCCGGCGGCCGAACTACGTGTACGGCTCCGCCAAGGCGGGCCTGGACGCGTTCGCCTCCGGCCTGGCCGACGCGCTGGCCGGCAGCGGGGTGCACCTGCTGCTCGTGCGCCCGGGGTTCGTCGTCGGCCGCATGAGCGCCGGGATGCGCCCCGCACCGCTGTCGAGCACCCCGCCGCAGGTCGCCGACGCCGCCGTCGCGGCGCTCGCCGCCGGGCGCGTCGAGGTGTGGGTGCCGGGGGCGCTGCGCGCGCTGGCCGCCGCGATGCGCGCCACCCCGCGCACCGTCTGGCGGCGCGCACCCCGCTGACGCTCACCGCGCGGAGCGCACCGGCGCTGCCTACCGTGGCGCGCATGGACCTGGAACTCACCGGGCACACCGCCCTGATCACCGGTGGCGACTCCGGCATCGGCTGGCACACCGCGCAGCTGCTGCTCGCCGAGGGGGCGCGCGTCGCCCTCACCGACATCGACCCCACCCGGCTGCGGGAGGCCGCCGACCGGCTCGGCGCGGGCGAGGACCGCCTGCTCGCCGTCGCCGCGGACCTCACCGACCCCGACGCCGTGCAGCGCCTGCAGCGGGAGGTGTCGCAGCGCCTGGGCGACCCCGACGTCCTCGTGCACTGCGCGGGGGTGACCGGTGCGCAGGGGTTGTTCCACGAGATCGACGAGGACGGCTGGCGCTCCACGCTGGAGACGGACTTCTTCGCCGCCGTGCGCGTCGTGCGGGCGTTCCTGGAGCCGATGCGCGCGAAGGGCTGGGGGCGGGTGGTGCTGCTGGCCTCGGAGGACGCCGTGCAGCCCTACACCGACGAGCTGCCGTACTGCGCCGCCAAGGCCGCCGTGCTGAGCCTGGCCAAGGGGCTGTCGAAGACGTACGCGAGCGAGGGCGTCCTCGTCAACGCCGTCTCCCCGGCGTTCATCGCCACCCCCATGACCGACGCGATGATGGAGAAGAAGGCCCGGCAGGAGGGCACCAGCGTCGAGGAGGCCATCAGCAGCTTCCTCGACGAGGACCGCCCGTTCATGGAGCTGAAGCGCCGCGGGCGGCCGGAGGAGGTCGCCTCCGTCATCGCGTTCCTCGTCTCCGAGCGGGCCAGCTTCGTCAACGGCAGCAACTACCGGGTGGACTCCGGCTCCGTCGCGACGATCTGAGGGTCGCGCCCGCGGGCACTAGCGTGGGGCGCATGCCCGACGCAGCACCGCAGCCGGCCCCGCAGGGCGCGACCCTGACGGCCGCCGAACGCCTCGACGACCTGCCGTTCACCCGACGCCACCGGCGGCTGCTGGTCGGTTCCGGGATCGGCTGGGCGCTGGACGCCTTCGACGTGGGGCTGGTCGCGTACGTGCTGCTCGCGCTGAACGTCCAGTGGGGGCTCACCGACGGCGAGCGCTCCTGGATCGCCTCCATCGGTTTCGCCGGCATGGCGGTCGGCGCCAGCCTCGGCGGCCTGCTCGCCGACCGGATCGGGCGCCGGCAGGTGTTCGCGCTGACCCTCCTGGTGTACGGGATCGCCAGCGGCGCCTCCGCGCTGTCGTGGTCGCTGGGGGCGCTGCTGGTCTTCCGGTTCCTGGTGGGCCTGGGGCTGGGGGCGGAGCTGCCGGTGGCGTCCACCCTCGTCAGCGAGTTCGCACCGCGCCGGATCCGCGGTCGGGCCGTGGTGCTGCTGGAGGCGTTCTGGGCGGTCGGCTGGACGTTGGCCGCCCTCGTGGGTTTCCTGTTCGTGCCCGCCTCCGACGACGGGTGGCGCTGGGCGCTGGTGCTGGGGGCGGTGCCCGCCCTCTACGCGATCGTGGTGCGCCGCGGGCTGCCGGAGTCGGTGCGGTTCCTCATGTCGAAGGGCCGGCACGCCGAGGCCGAGCAGGTGGTCCGGCAGTTCGAGGAGTCCGCGGGCGTCCGGTACTCGCCGGGGCCGCTCGCGCAGGAGGCACCGGCCGGTGCCGTCGCGGCGAGCGCACCGGGGGTGTGGAGCCGGGGCCTGCGCCGGCGCACCACCGGCCTGTGGCTGGTGTGGTTCTTCGTGAACTTCAGCTACTACGGGGCGTTCACCTGGATCCCCAGCCTGCTGTTCAAGGACGGCTTCACCGTCGTGCGCTCGCTGGAGTTCACGCTCATCATCACCCTCGGTCAGCTGCCGGGGTACGCGGTGTCCGCCTGGCTGGTCGAGGCGTGGGGGCGCCGTCGCACCCTGTCGGTGTTCCTCGTGGGCTCTGCCGCCTCGGCGCTGCTGTACTCCGCCGCGGAGAGCGACCCGGCGATCCTCACCGCGGGGATCCTGCTGTCGTTCTTCAACCTGGGCGCCTGGGGCGCCCTGTACGCGCTGACGCCGGAGGTGTACCCGACGCTCGTGCGCGGGCGCGGGGCCGGGTCGGCCGCGGGGTTCGGCCGCATCGCCTCGATCCTCGCCCCGCTCAGCGTGCCGCCGCTGCTGGGTGCGGGCGGGACCGCGGTGGTGTTCGTGGTGTTCGGTGCGGCGTTCGCGATCGCGGCGGCCGCGAGCTGGCTGCTGCCGGAGACGAGGAACCGGGCACTGGAGGACTGATCGCGGCGGCCGGGGTCACCAGCCCCGTTCGCGCCACTCACCCAGGTGCGGGCGCTCCGCCCCGATCGTCGTGGGCGCCCCGTGCCCGGGGTGCACCACCGTCGTGTCGTCCAGGACGGCGAACAACCGCTCGGTGACGTCGGTGAGCAGCGAGGTGAACGCGGCGGCGTCGCCGCGGGTGTTCCCCACCCCGCCGGGGAACAGCGAGTCCCCGGTGAACACGTGATCGGGCCCCGAGCCACCGCCGCGCAGCACCAGCGCCACCGAGCCGGGGGTGTGCCCGCGCAGGTGCACCACCTCCAGCCGCACGTCACCGGCGCTCACGACGTCCCCGTGGCGCAGCCGGTGCTCCACCGGGACGGGCAGGTGGTCGGCGTCGTCCTCACCGGCCGCGGTCGCCGCCCCCGTGGCGGCCACCACCTCGGCGAGGGCGCCGACGTGGTCGTGGTGCCGGTGCGTGGTCACGACCAGCCCCAGCCGGCCGCCGGGCGAACCGGCCCGCGCCAGCTCCAGCAGGGTGCCGGGCTCCGCGGCGGCGTCCACGAGCACCTGCTCGCGGGTGCGCCGGCACGTCACCAGGTACGCCGCGTTGTCCATGGGTCCCACGTGCACCGAGCGCACCTCGGCGCCGGTGGTGCGCTCCACGTCCGCCACCTGCTACCGCCCCTCCGCGTCGTCCTCCGCCGCCAGGACCTCCTCGATCCAGCGCAGCCCGGCGATCGCGGTGGGGAAGCCGCACGTGGTGATGGCCGCCAGCGCCACCGCGCGCAGCTCGTCGGGCGAGGACCCCTCCGCCAGCGCCTTGCGGACGTTGGAGCGCACGGCGCCGTCGGCCTCGGCCCCCAGGGCGAGGGCGAACTTCAGCAGCCGGTCCGTGCGGGCGTCGAACCCGGTGTGCGCCCGCACCGCCTCCGCCAGCGCGCCCTGCGCGGCGGCCACGTCCGGGTACCGCTCGGTGAACTCGCGGTAGATCGAGGGCAGGTAGTCGCTCACGGCGTCCTCCGGTGCGCTGGGCTGGTCTCGCCGACGACCCTACCGAGGAGGCAGGGCGCGGTCGCGGACCACGTCCGGGCGCGGCTGCGGCACGGGCGCCGCACCGGGCCGGCGGCGGTAGACGACGTACGGGCGCCACAGGTACGCCATCGGCGCGGACCACACGTGCACCAGCCGGGTGAACGGCCACAGCGCCAGGAACAGGAACCCGCCCAGGGCGTGCGCCTGGTACACCAGCGGCGCACCGGCCATCAGCGAGGTGTCGGGGGACAGCAGGAACACCCCGCGGAACCACACCGCGATCGTCTCGCGGTAGTCGTAACCCGGCCCGATCAGGTTCTCGCCGACGGTCGCGCTCATGCCGAGCACCACCATCGCGGCCAGCGCCAGGTACAGCACCCGGTCCATCGCCGTGGTGGTGCGCCGCACCCGGCCACCGACGACGAAGCGGCGGGCGATCAGCAGCAGCAACCCCACCACCATCGCGACACCGGTGACGGTGCCGCCCCAGACGGCCACGAGGTGGTACGCGTGCTCGGGCACGTGCAGCGCCTCGGTGACCGAGGCCGGGATCAGCAGGCCCATCGCGTGCCCGGCGATGACGCCGAACGCGCCGAGGTGGAACAGCGGGGAGCCCAGCCGCAGCAGCCGGTTCTCCAGCAGTTGGCTGGTGTGCGTGGTCCACCCGAACTGGTCGTGCCGCCAGCGCCACGCGTGGCCGACGGCGAACACCACCAGGCACGCGTAGGGGACGACGATCCACAGGGCGACATCGAGCGCGTTCACGGCCGGGCCTCCGGGGTGCTGCAGGGGTGGTGGTGGGCGGGGGCCTCCCCGTAGGGGTCCAGGCCGATCGCGGCGAGCTCGTCGGTGGTCTCGAGCGCGCCGGGGGTGGTCATCCCGACGGACTCCACCGGGGGGCCGTCCGCGGCGAGCGCGGCCACGGCCTCGCGGTCGGCGTCGGTCAGCGGCGGCAGCGCCAGGCAGACCGCGTCCAGCAGGTGCCGGTACGGGGTGCCCGAGGCCACCAGCGCCTCGCGCAGCAGCTCCACGCCGCGCCGGTGCTGGCGCAGCGGTGCCTCCCCGTCGCCGGGGCCGGCGACGGCGGCGAACTCCAGCACCACCGGCAGCAGGTCCGGCAGCTCCCCGCCGTCCAGCCGCAGGCCGTGGGCGCGGTACCGCTGCTTCAGCGTCAGCAGGGCGATGCCGCGCTTGCGGGTGTCGCCGTGCAGGTAGTAGGTGAGGTACAGGCCCGAGCGCCGGCGCAGGTCGAACGTCTGCACGTAGTGCTGCTGGACCTCGGTGCCGGGCGTGGCGGTGAACCAGGCCAGGAACCCGCGCACCGCCGCCCCGGCCTGCGGGTGCTCCAGGTGAGCGGCCGCCGCGGTGAGCTCGTCGCCCGCGGCGAGCAGGTCCGCGTCGGGGTAGGTCAGCAGCACGGACACCAGCTCGAACAGGCGGGCGCGCTCGGCGGGTGCGACCGGCTCGCCGGCCGCGGCGGGCGTGGTGGCGGGAACCGTCACGGCGGTCACGACCCGCTCCCGGGGGTGCGCGGGGTGACGTTCAGGCCGCGGCGGCCGTCGGCGCGCCGGCGCAGCAGGCCGGTGCGGCCCGGCCGCACCTGCTCACCCTCGCCGACGAGGTGGAACCGCTCGACGGTGGCCGAGGTGGCGGAGGCGGCGCCGACGGGGTCGCCGCCCATGCCGGGGCCGCCGGCGCAGTCCAGGCTGCAGCTCGTCTCCTGCGCGGCGCTCGCCTGCGCCTCCAGAGCGGCGGCGTCCGCGGCGTGCGCCGGCGGGACGACGTAGCGGTCGTCGTACTTGGCCACGGCCAGCAGCCGGTACATGGCCTCCACCTGCTCAGCGCTCATCCCGATCCCCTCCAGCAGTTCGGCGGCGACCGTGCCGTCGAGGGTGCGGGCGCGCATGTACGCCCGCATCGCGGCCAGCTTCATCAGCACGCCCGCGACCACCTCGGTGTCGCCGGCGCTGAACAGCTCGGCGAGGTACTCCACCGGGATCCGCAGGTCGCGGATGGTGTGGAACACGTCGTCGGCGTCGGTGTCGTCGCGCCCGGCCTGCCCGACCGCGTCCAGCACGGGCGAGAGCGGCGGGACGTACCAGACCATCGGCATCGTGCGGTACTCCGGGTGCAGCGGCAGCGCGATGCGGTACTCGCTGATGAGCCGGTGCACGGGGGAGTTCGCCGCCGCGGTGATCCACTCCTCCGGCATGCCGGCCTCCCGGGCCGCCTGCTGCACCAGCGGGTCGTGCGGGTCGCAGAACGCGTCGCGCTGGGCGTCCAGCAGGTCGCGCTCGTCCGGCACGGAGGCCGCGGCCAGCACCGCGTCCTCGTCGTAGAGCACGATGCCCAGGTAGCGCAGCCGTCCCACGCAGGTCTCCGAGCAGATGGTCGGCAGGCCGGCCTCGATGCGCGGGAAGCAGAACGTGCACTTCTCCGCCTTGCCGGTGGCGTGGTTGACGTACACCTTCTTGTACGGGCACGCCGAGACGCACATGCGCCAGCCGCGGCACTTGTCCTGGTCCACCAGGACGATGCCGTCCTCCTCGCGCTTGTACATCGCGCCCGAGGGGCACGCCGAGACGCACGCGGGGTTCAGGCAGTGCTCGCAGATGCGCGGCAGGTGGAACATGAACGTCTTCTCGAACTCGAACTTCACCTTCGCCGCCGCCTCGGGGGGCATCCGGGCGATGTTCGGGTCGCCGCCGGCGCGCTCGTGCGCCCCGCCGAGACCGTCCTCCCAGTTCGCGCCCCACTCGATCGCCATCGGCTCACCCGTCAGCGCCGAGCGCGGCTGCTTCACCGGGGTGTCGGTCAGGCCGGCGGGGGCCGACACCAGCACGTCCTTGTCGAACGTCGCGGGCTCGTAGTAGTCGTCGAGGGAGGGCAGGTCCGGGTTGGAGAAGATGCCCGTCAGGCGCTTGACGCGCCCGCCGGAGCGCAGCTTCAGCCGGCCCTTGCCGTCGAGCACCCAGCCGCCCTTCCAGCGGTCCTGGTCCTCGTAGTGCTTCGGGTAGCCGATGCCCGGCTTCGTCTCGACGTTGTTGAACCAGACGTACTCGGTGCCCTCGCGGTTCGTCCACGTCTGCTTGCACGTCACCGAGCACGTGTGGCACCCGATGCACTTGTCCAGGTTCATCACCATGGCGACCTGCGCGCGGATCCGCATCAGTACTGCACCTCCTGCGAGCGGCGGCGGATCACGGTGATCTCGTCGCGCTGGCTGCCGATCGGGCCGTAGTAGTTGAAGGCGTAGGTCAGCTGGGCGTGACCTCCCGCCAGGTGGGTGGGCTTGACGAGCAGCCGCACCATCGAGTTGTGGTAGCCGCCGCGACGGCCGCTGCCCTCCGCCTTCGGCACGTTCACCGTGCGCTCGGGGGAGTGGTACTGGAACACCGTGCCCTCGGGCATGCGGTGGCTGACCACCGCGCGGGCCACGACGACGCCGTTGCGGTTGTGCGCCTCGACCCAGTCGTTGTCGGCCACGCCGATCTTCGCGGCGTCCTCGACGCTCATCCAGATCACCGGCCCGCCGCGCGAGAGGGCGAGCATCAGCTCGTTGTCGTGGTACATCGAGTGGATCGACCACTTCGCGTGCGGGGTGAGGAAGCGCACCGTCACACCGCCGTCGGCCAGTTCACCGGGCGGGCCGAAGTGGCGGGCCATGTTCAGCGGCGGGCGGAACGCCGGCAGCTGCTCACCGAGCTCGGCGACCCAGTCGTGCTCCACGAAGAAGTGCTGCCGGCCGGTCAGGGTGTGCCACGGCTTGGAGCGCTCGACGTTGATGGTGAACGGGGAGTACCGGCGCCCGTCCTTCTCCGACCCCGACCACTCGGGGCTGGTCAGCACCGGCTGCGGAGCGCGCTGCGTGTCGGCGAAGGTGACGACGTGGTCCTCGTGGCCGGCGACCAGGTCGGTCAGGCGGTGCCCGGTCTGCTCCTCCAGGCGGCGGAACCCCTCGGCCGCCACCCGCCCGTTCGTGGTGCCCGACAGGGTGAGGATCGCCTCGCACATGCGGTCGGCGGTCGCCAGCGAGGGGCGCCCGGCGAACGGGCCGTCCGCGACGACGCCGTTGGTCTTCCGCAACCGCTCGACCTCCGGGGTGACGTCGACGGTGAAGCCCTTCGTCGTCGTGCCCAGGGTGTCCAGCAGCGGGCCGACGGCGCGCATCTTCGCCCCGATGAGCGTGTAGTCGCGCTCGACCTCGATGAGCTTCGGCATCGTCAGGCCCGGCACGGGCGGGCACTCGCCGCGCTTCCAGTCGCGCACCCGGCCGCCGGGGGTGGCCAGCTCGTCGGCGGTGTCGTGCTGCAGCGGAGCCGCCAGCACGTCCCGGCGGGTGCCCAGGTGCGTGCGGGACAGCTCGCTGACCTTGTCGGCGATGTCCAGGAACGCGTCGTAGTCGGTGTGCGCGTCGGCGGGCGGCGCCACGGCGGGGGAGAAGGAGTGCACGAACGGGTGCATGTCCGTCGTGGAGATGTCGTGCTTCTCGTACCAGGTGGCCGCCGGCAGCACCACGTCGGAGTGCAGGCCCGTGTTCGTCATGCGGAAGTCGATCGTGGTCAGCAGGTCGAGCTTGCCCACGGGCGCCTCCTCCCGCCAGGTCACGTCCCGCGGACGCTCACCCGGCCCGCACTCCTCGGCGCTGGCCAGCGACGGGACACCCAGCAGGTGGCGCATGAAGTACTCGTTGCCCTTGCCGGAGGAACCCAGCAGGTTCGCCCGCCACAGCGTCAGGCAGCGCGGGAAGTTCGCCGGGTCGTCCGGGTCCTCCGCCGCCCCGCGCAGCCGGCCGGCGGCCAGCTCGTCCACGACGTGCTGCTGCACGGACTTGCCGGCGGCGCGGGCCTCGTCGGTCAGGTCCAGCGGGTTGCGGTCGAACGCCGGGTGCCCCGGGCTCCACCCCATGCGCTGGGCGGCGGCGACGGTGTCGGCGAAGGACATGCCCGCCAGGCGGCCGGTGCCCAGCGGGGAGGCCAGCTCGTCGGCGGGGACGCGCTCGTAGCGCCACTGGTCGGTGTGCAGGTACCAGAACGGGGTGGCGGCCTGGTGCCGCATGGGGCGGTGCCAGTCGAACGCGAAGGACATGTGCTGCTGGCCGGTCAGGGGCCGGGCCTTCTCCTGGCCGACGTAGTGCGCCCAGCCACCGCCGTTGACGCCCTGGCAGCCGGTGAGGGTGACCAGCGCGATGAACGCCCGGTACGTCATGTCCGAGTGGAACCACTGGTTGGCGCCCGCGCCCAGGGCGATGAGGGAGCGGCCGCGGCTGCGCTCGGCGTTGCGGGCGAACTCGCGCCCGATGCGCGCGGCCAGCGCCGCCGGCACGGACGTGATCGCCTCCTGCCAGGCGGGGGTGCCCGGCTGGGTGGCGTCGTCGTACCCGGTCGGCCACGCACCCGGCAGGCCGTCGCGGCCCACCCCGTACTGGGCCAGCAGGAGGTCGAACACGGTGGTGACGAGCCGGCCGCCGACGCGGCGCACCGGCACGCCGCGGCGCACGGTGGTGCCGCCCTCGGTGGGGCCCTCGTCGAAGCGGGCGAGGTCCACCTCGACGGTGTCCTCCTCGCGGCCGAGCAGGCCGAGCGCGGGGACGACCTCACCCAGGTCGAGGTTCCAGCGGCCGGCGCCGGTCTCGTGCCAGCGGAAGCCGAGGGAGCCGTTGGGCACCACGAGGTCGTCGGTGAGCTCGTCGACGAGGACGGTCTTGTGCTGCGCGCCGGGGGCGTCGTCACCCAGGTCGGCGGCGGTGAGGAACCGGTCGGCGGCGTACGCGCCGTCGCGCTCGCGCAGGGTCACCAGGAAGGGCAGGTCGGTGAACCGGCGGACGTAGTCGGTGAAGTAGGGGACCTGCCGGTCGACGAAGAACTCCTTGAGCACGACGTGGCCCATCGCGAACGCCAGCGCGCCGTCGGTGCCCGGGTGCGGGGCCAGCCAGTCGTCGGCGAACTTCACGTTGTCCGCGTAGTCGGGGCTGACCGCCACGACCTTCGTGCCGCGGTAGCGCGCCTCGGCCATGAAGTGCGCGTCCGGGGTCCGGGTGACGGGGATGTTCGAGCCCCACATCACCAGGTAGGTGGAGTTCCACCAGTCCCCGGCCTCGGGCACGTCGGTCTGGTCGCCCCAGATCTGCGGGGAGGCCACGGGCAGGTCCGCGTACCAGTCGTAGAAGCTCAGCAGCGTGCCGCCCATCAGGGCGTGGTAGCGGGTGCCGGCGGCGAAGGAGGCCATCGACATCGCGGGGATGGGCGAGAAGCCGACGACGCGGTCGGGGCCGTACGTCTTGGTGGTGTGCACGTGGGCGGCGGCCACCATGGTGGTCACCTCGTCCCAGGTGGCGCGCACGAAACCGCCGCGGCCGCGGGCGCTCTTGTAGGACAGCGCCTTCAGCGGGGTCTCGACGATGTCCGCCCAGGCCAGCACCGGGTCGCCCAGCCGGGCCAGGTTCTCGCGGAACATCTCGGCCAGGACGCCGCGCACGTAGGGGTGGCGCACCCGGGAGGGGGAGTACTCGTACCAGGAGAACGACGCGCCGCGGGGGCAGCCGCGCGGCTCGTAGTCCGGCGACTCCTCACCCGTGGTGGGGTAGTCGGTGGCCTGGTGCTCCCAGGTGATGAGGTCGTCCTTGACGAAGACGTTCCAGGAGCACGAACCGGTGCAGTTCACGCCGTGGGTCGAGCGCACGACCTTGTCGTAGCTCCAGCGGTCCCGGTAGAAGGAGTCCCACGAGGAGGAGCTGATCTGGTGCAGCGTCCGGCCGGAGTCGCCGACCGTCTCGTGCTTGAGGAAGCGCCGCGCCGCCAGCAGCGGGGCGGTGCCCGGCACGGTGTCGACGACGCCGGCGGGGGAGTGCTCGGGACGGTCCGCGGTGCGCACGCTGCTGCTCCTGGGGTGGGGGACTGCCGGGTGGGTGGGCCGCCGTGGCGCCCCGCTCGTTCCCCTCCACCATCGGTGCCCGGCGGCGCCGTGATCGCGGCGGAACGTCCCCACCCGGCGGGACCAAGGTCCCCACCCCGACCGCAGCACCCGCGGGCCCGGGACCATGGTCCCGGCGAGGGGGACCCTCCGCCCGTCCCGGCGGGACCGTGCCCGGCCGTAGCTTCGGGTGAGCGCTGAGAACCCCGGCGCGACCCGGCGCACCGACGCGGTGCGCACCCGCCCGACGCGAGGAACTCCCGTGACCGCTGAGAAAGCCCCCAGCCCCGAGCCCACCGTCCCGGCCGGCCGGCCGGGCGCCGTGCTCGCCCTGGCGACCGTCGGTTTCGCCCTGAACTTCTGGGCGTGGGCCCTGCTGAGCCCGCTCGCGCCCCGGTTCAAGGAGGCCCTGGGCCTGAGCGCGTTCCAGCAGGCGCTGCTGGTCGCGGTCCCGGTCGTCGTCGGCTCGCTGGGCCGCATCCCGGTGGGCGCCCTGACGGACCGCTACGGCGCCCGCGTCATGTTCCCCGTCGTGTCCTTCGCCACGATCGTGCCCGTCCTCTACCTCGGCCTGTGGGGCACCACCTCCCTGGTGGGCCTGCTCGTGGGGGGCTTCTTCCTCGGCATCGGCGGCACCGCCTTCGCCGTGGGCGTCCCGCTCGTCAACTCCTGGTTCGCCCCGAGCCGTCGCGGCTTCGCGATCGGCGTCTTCGGCGCCGGCATGGGCGGCACCGCGATCAGCGCCCTGACCACCGTGAAGCTGGTCGACGCCGCCGGCATCGCCGCCCCGTTCGTCATCACCGCGATCGCCCTGGCCGCCTTCGGCGTGCTGTCCGCCGTGGTGCTGCGCGACGCCCCCGGCCGCCAGGCGCCCACCGGCAGCTTCACCCGCCGCCTGCGCGCCACCGCCGCCCTGCCGATCACCTGGCAGGCCGCCGCCCTGTACGCCGTCGGCTTCGGCGCCTACGTCGCCTTCAGCGTCTACCTGCCCGCCTACCTGAAGACCGGGTACGACCTGGGCCAGACCGACGCCGCCAACCGCATGGCCGGCTTCGTCGTCCTCGCGGTCGTCATGCGCCCGGTCGGCGGCTGGCTCTCGGACCGCCTGCACCCCACCAAGGTCATGCTCGCCGCGTTCGCCGTCGTCGCCGTCGCCGCGACCGTGCAGTCCGCCACCCCGAGCCTCGCCCCGGTCGGCACCATCGCCTTCCTGTCGATGGCCGCCGCCCTCGGCGCCGCCAGCGGCGCCACGTTCGCCCTCGTCGCCCTGCTCGCCCCCGCGGACAAGGTGGGTTCCGTCACCGGTGTCGTCGGCGCGGCCGGCGGCCTGGGCGGGTTCGTCCCGCCGCTGCTCATGGGCTCCCTGTACGGGATCTACGGCTCGTACACGCTGGCGCTGCTGCTGCTGGCCGGTGTGGCCGTCGGTGCGCTGGTGCTGGACGCGACGATCGCCCGCCGCTCCGGCGGCACCGGACGCCCGGGGCGCCGGGAGCGCTCCGAGCGGGGTCGGGGCACCGCGCTCGCCTGAGCGCAGCACCGGCCGCGCGCCGGCACCGAGGGGCGGCCCACCCGGCGGGGGTGGGCCGCCCCTCGGCCGTCCCGCCGGAGGCGCCCCGCGGGACCCGGGGACGCGCCCTAGCGGTCCTCGCCCAGCTTGCTGGCGAACACGGCGGCCTGCGTGCGCCGCTCCATGCCGAGCTTCGCCAGCAGGCTCGTCACGTGGTTCTTGATGGTCTTCTCGGCCAGGAACATCCGCTCGCCGATCTGCCGGTTCGTCAGCCCCTCGGCGATGTGCTCCAGCACGGTCCGCTCGGTGGGCGTCAGCGCCGCGATCCGCGGGTCCGTGCGCTCCCCGGCGCGCATCCGGTCCAGCACCCGCGCCGTCACCGCCGGGTCCAGCAGCGACTGGCCCGCCGCCACGGCCCGCACCGCCTGCAGCAGGTCGGACGAGCGCACCTGCTTCAGCAGGTACCCCGCCGCCCCCGCCATGATCGCCGCGAAGAGGGCCTCGTCGTCGTCGAACGACGTCAGCACCAGGGCCTTGATCCCCGGGTCGTCCGAGCGCACCTGCCGGCACACGTCGATGCCGGAGCCGTCCGGCAGCCGGGCGTCCAGGACCGCCACGTCGGGCCGCACCGCCGGGATGCGCCGCAGCGCCTCGGCGGCCGTCGACGCCTCGCCGACCACCTCCAGGTCGCCCTCGGACTCCAGCAGCTCCCGCAGGCCGCGGCGGACGATCTCGTGGTCGTCGAGGAGGAAGACGCGCACCGTCACGCGGACACCGTAGCCCTGCGGCGGGACCTTCGGCCCTGTCCCGGGCCCACCGGTGCACCGATCCTGGAAGCATGACGCCCCCTCCGACCGCGCCCGCCGAGACGGGCGTCCTGCTGCCGCTGACCCCCGCGGAGTGCCTGGAGCTGCTCGCCACCCGCCCCTTCGGGCGCCTGGTCCTCACCCACCGCGCCCTGCCCGTCGTGCTGCCGGTGAACTTCCTCCTCGACGACGGCGCCGTCCTGCTGCGCGTGCGGCCCGGCTCGGCGCTGTCCACCGCGGCCGGCGGCGCGGTCGTCGCCTTCCAGGTCGACGACATCGACGACGCCACCCGCACGGGCTGGAGCGTGACCGTGGTGGGCCGTGCCGACGTCGTCGGCGACGTGCTGCGCCGGCGGGCGCTGACCGCCCTGGCCCCCTGGGCCGGTGGCGAGCGCGACCTCGTCGTGCGCATCGGGCTGGAGCAGGTCACCGGCCGCCGCCTCGCGCAGGTGCCCGTGCTGCCGGAGGCCGTCGCCTGACCCGCGGCCCCGCGACCGACCCCGCGACCCCGTGCGGCCCGCGACCCGACGGCGGCGGATGACCTAGCCTCGCGGACGTGGTGAGCAGGCAGACCCCCGCACCGGTCACGGGCCCCGACGGCGCCGCGTCCCTGTCCCGGTCGCGCCTGGACGTGCTCCTGCGAGAGCTCGTCGAGCGCGCCGAGGAGGTGATCGCCGCCGAGGACCGCCTGCACCGCCTCCTGGAGGGGGTGGTGTCCATCGCCAGCGACCTCAGCCTGCCGGACACCCTGCGTCGCATCACCGAGGTCGCCACCGAGCTGTCCGGCGCCCGCTACGGGGCGCTGGGGGTCGTCGGGCCGGACCGGGGGCTGTCGCAGTTCGTCACCGTCGGGGTGGACGAGGAGACGAGGCAGCGCATCGGGCCACCGCCGCGCGGGCACGGCGTCCTCGGCGTCCTCATCGAGGACCCGCGCCCCATCCGCCTGCACGACATCGCCGAGCACGCCAAGTCGTACGGGGTGCCGGCGAACCACCCCCCCATGTCCTCGTTCCTGGGGGTCCCCATCCGGGTCGGCGAGGAGGTCTTCGGGAACCTCTACCTGACCGAGAAGGCCGGCGGGGGCGACTTCACGCAGGAGGACGAGGACGTCGTCGTGGCGCTCGCCGCGGCCGCCGGCATCGCGATCAAGAACGCCGACCTGTTCGAGCAGACGCGCAGCCGCGAGCGGTGGCTGGAGGCGTCCACCGAGGTGACCGCGGCGCTGCTCGGCGGGTCCGGCGGCGCGCAGGCCCTGCACCGGGTGGTGGCGCAGGCGTGCGTGGCGGCCGACGCCGACGCCGGCGTGCTGCTGCTCGCCGACGCCTCGCCGGGGCTGCGGGTGGCCGCGGTCGCCGGGCGCGGCGCCGAGCACCTGGTGGGCCGGCGCGTGGACGCCGGGCCCGCCCTGGAGGTCCTGTCCGGGGCGGGAGCGCGCCTGCTGGCGCAGGCGGGGGAGCACCTGCCCGGGCTGGACGCGGCGGGCGGGCCGACCGCGCTGGCGCCGCTGTCGGTGCCCGAGCGCGACGCGCTGGGCGTGCTGGCGGTCGCCCGGCGCCGCGGTGCGCTGGAGTTCACCGGGGCGGAGGTCGGCATGGTCGGCTCCTTCGCCGGCCACGCCGCGCTCGCGGTGGAGTTCGAGCGGGCGCAGTCCGACCGGCAGCGCCTGGCCGTCTACGAGGACCGCGACCGCATCGCCCGCGACCTGCACGACCTCGTCATCCAGCGGCTGTTCGCGGTGGGCCTGGGCCTGCAGTCCCTGGGGCCGCGGCTGCGCGGGACCGGCGCGGAGGACCGCCTGGCGGCGTTCGTCGACGACCTGGACGAGACGATCCGGGAGGTGCGGCGCACCATCTTCTCCCTGCAGGAGCCGGACGAGGGCCCCACGGGGCTGCGCGGTGAACTGCTGCGGGTCGCCTCGGGCGCCACCGACCCGCTGGGTTTCGAGCCGCACCTGGCGCTGGAGGGACCGCTGGACTCCGCGGTCCCCGACGACGTGCGCGCGGACCTGCTGGCGGTGCTGGGGGAGGCGCTGGCGAACGTCGCCCGCCACGCCCGCGCCTCCCGCGTGGACGTGCACGTGGCCGTGGACGCCACCGGCCGCGAGCTGCTGCTGCGCGTGTCCGACGACGGCGTGGGCCCGGACCCGGACGCCTCGCCGGGTCACGGCACCCGCAACATGTCCGCCCGCGCCGAGCGCCTGGGCGGGGAGTGCGTCCTGCGCCCGCGCGAGCGCGGTGGCGCCGAGCTGCGCTGGCGGGTGCCGCTGACCTGAGCCGGTCGCCTCCCGCCCGCGCGGCCGGGCGAGGTCACCCGTGCGCGTGCGCGTGGTGGTGGCTGTGGTCGTGCGAGTGGCTGTGGTCGTGGTCGTGCGCGCCGACCGCAGGGTCGGTGTGCAGGCGCTCCCACTGCTCGCCGTCCAGAGAGGTCAGCGCTGCGGGGAACAGGCCGTTCTCCTCCTTCTCGATGTGCTCGCGCAGCAGGAACAGCAGGTCGGTCAGCCCGGACCAGTCCCCGCCGCGGCAGGCGGCGAACCCGGCGTCGAGGTCGTCGTGCTCCCGGCACAGGGCGTCGACGTGGTCGGTGAAGTCCGGGTCCCGGCGCAGCTCGGTGAACAGGCCGCGCTCCTCCAGGGCCGTGTGCGGGTGCAGCAGGCCCTCCAGGACGTCCAGCAGTTCCAGGGCGGCGGCGGTGTCGCCGGCGTCGACGGCGCGCTGCAGCGGGCCGCTGGCGTTGACGATGGCGTCGTGCTCGGCGTTGAGCTGACCGATGAGCGTGATGTCGCGGCATCCGCAGTAGCTGCACACGAAGAACCCCCCTGGTTGGTGCGGATCGGTCTCCCCGCGGAGATCGGCGCTCCGAGCAACCACTCTGCACGGGACGACAGGGCCTCGACCAGGGACGGAAGTCCCCTGCTCCCGGGGTGGGCGGGCGTGTCTGATGTGGTTCGAGGAACGCGGCGCGCCCGGTGGTGACATCCCATCGGCGAACCAATATGTTGCTCACAGTGTCAGGAGTTCACTCTCCGAGACGGGGTGTGTGCTGCTGGTGCGCCCGGTGGTCCAACAACGGCCGCCCGAAGTCCACCGACCGCGGGGCGAGGAGTTCCACCGTGACCGCCACGAACGACCGCAGCACCGGTGCCGGGTTCGACAGCGGCCTCTCCGAGGCCCTCGTGGGGACCTCGCGCTTCTTCCGCAAGGGTGAGGTCAGCGCCGACCTGCGCTCCCTGCACCAGGTGGGCGGGCGCGACGCCGACGCGTTCTACCGGGACCGCTGGTCCCACGACAAGGTCGTCCGATCCACCCACGGCGTGAACTGCACGGGCTCGTGCTCGTGGAAGGTGTACGTCAAGGACGGCATCATCACCTGGGAGGCGCAGCAGACCGACTACCCCTCGGTCGGCCCGGACCGCCCCGAGTACGAGCCGCGAGGATGCCCCCGCGGCGCCGCGTTCTCCTGGTACACCTACTCGCCCACGCGCGTGCGCTACCCGTACGTGCGCGGCTCCCTGCTGCAGATGTACCGCGAGGCCAAGAAGCGGCTGGGCGACCCCGTCCTGGCGTGGGCCGACGTCGTCTCCGACCCGGAGCGTTCTCGCGCCTACAAGGCGCAGCGCGGCAAGGGCGGCCTGGTGCGCGCCAGCTGGGAGGAGGCGACCGAGATGGTCGCCGCCGCCCACGTCCACACCATCAAGGAGCACGGTCCCGACCGGGTCGCCGGGTTCTCGCCCATCCCGGCGATGTCGATGGTCTCGCACGCGGTGGGGTCGCGGTTCATGTCGCTCATCGGTGCGCCGATGCTGTCCTTCTACGACTGGTACGCCGACCTGCCGGTCGCCTCGCCGCAGGTGTTCGGTGACCAGACGGACGTGCCGGAGTCGGGGGACTGGTGGGACGCCTCCTACCTGATCCTGTGGGGCTCCAACGTCCCCGTGACCCGCACCCCGGACGCGCACTGGATGACCGAGGCCCGCTACCGCGGCCAGAAGGTCGTCGTCATGAGCCCGGACTACTCCGACGCCTCGAAGTTCGCCGACGACTGGCTGGCCCCGCACCCCGGCACCGACGGTGCGCTGGCGATGGCGATGGGGCACGTCACCCTGAAGGAGTTCTTCGTCGACCGGCAGGTCCCGCGGTTCACCGACTACGTCAAGCGGTACTCCGACCTGCCGTTCCTGGTGACCCTGGAGCAGCGGGGCGACACGGTGGTGCCGGGGAAGTTCCTCACCGCCGCCGACCTCGGCGACGAGTCCGAGGAGGGGCACTTCAAGACCGTCCTCGTCGACGCCGCCACCGGACGCGCCACCGTGCCCAACGGCACGCTCGGCGACCGCTTCAGCGAGGCGGGCAAGGGCCGCTGGAACCTCGACCTCGGCGGGATCGATCCGTTGCTCACCCTGCACGAGCCCGCGGGTGCGACGAGGGTGGTCGAACTGCCGCGCTTCGACACCGCTGGCGGCGAGGGCGGCGTCGTGCGCCGCGGCATCCCCGTTCGGGAGGCCGGCGGCAAGCTCGTCACCACCGTCTACGACCTGCTGCTGGCGCAGTACGGCGTCGGGCGGGCCGGCCTGCCCGGTGAGTGGCCGGACTCCTACGACGACGCATCCTCGCCGTGCACGCCCGCCTGGCAGGAGCAGTTCACCGGCGTCCCGGCCGCGGCCGCCGCGAAGATCGGCCGGGAGTTCGCGCAGAACGCCGAGGACTCCGGCGGCCGCTCCATGATCATCATGGGGGCCGGGACCAACCACTGGTTCCACTCCGACACCATCTACCGGGCGTTCCTGGTCCTCACCACGCTCACCGGCTGCCAGGGCGTCAACGGCGGCGGCTGGGCGCACTACGTCGGGCAGGAGAAGTGCCGGCCGGCGACCGGCTGGTCCACGGTGGCGAACGCCCTGGACTGGCACCGCCCGCCCCGGCAGATGATCCAGACGGCGTACTGGTACCTGCACACCGACCAGTTCCGCTACGACCACTTCAAGGCCGACACCCTGTCCTCCGCCACGACCGGAGGCCTGCTGTCGGGGATGACCACCGCCGACGTCGTCGCCAAGTCGGCGCGCATGGGCTGGATGCCGTCGTACCCCACGTTCGACCGCAACCCGCTGGACATCTGCGACGACGCCGAACGGGCCGGGGTCCCGGTGCAGGACCACGTCGTGGAGGAGCTGAAGTCCGGGCGCATGCGGTTCGCGGCCGAGGACCCCGACTCCCCGGAGAACTTCCCCCGCGTCCTGACGATCTGGCGCGCCAACCTCCTGGGGTCCTCGGGGAAGGGCAACGAGTACTTCCTCAAGCACCTGCTCGGTACGGACGCATCGGTGCGGGCCACCGAGGCCGAGCCGCAGGACCGGCCCCGCGACGTCGAGTGGCACGAGGAGGCGCCCACCGGGAAGCTCGACCTCCTCCTGACCCTGGACTTCCGCATGACCAGCACCACGCTGTTCTCCGACGTGGTGCTGCCGGCGGCCACGTGGTACGAGAAGTACGACCTCAACACCACGGACATGCACCCCTACGTCCACTCCTTCAACCCGGCGATCGCGCCGCCGTGGCAGAGCCGCACGGACTTCGACGCCTTCAACACCATCGCGAAGGATTTCAGCCGCATGGCGGCCAAGCACCTCGGGGTGCGCAAGGACCTGGTGGCCGCACCCCTGCTGCACGACTCCCCCGACGAGATGGCCAACCCGCACGGGGTGGTGCGCGACTGGAAGCTCGGGGAGTGCGAGCCGGTCCCGGGCAAGACGATGCCCAAGCTGGTCGTGGTGGAGCGCGACTACGGTGCGGTCGCCGAGAAGATGGCATCCCTGGGCCCGCTGGTGGACACGCTCGGGATGCCGGTGAAGGGCCTGTCCTCCATCCCCGACCAGGAGGTGGAGTACCTGCGGCACAAGAACGGCACCGTCCGCAGCGGCGCGGGAGAGGGGCGCCCCTCGCTGGCCCGCGACGTGGACATGTGCGAGACCATCCTCGCGCTGTCCGGCACCACGAACGGGCGGCTGGCCACCCGCGGCTTCGAGAAGGTGGAGGAGCGCACCGGGGTCCGCCTGGCGGACCTGTCCGCCGAGCACGAGGGCAAGCTCATCACCTTCGCCGACACCCAGTCCCGCCCCGTCCCGGTCATCACGTCCCCGGAGTGGTCCGGCAGCGAGCACGGTGGCCGGCGCTACTCGCCGTTCACCATCAACGTCGAGCGGCTCAAGCCGTGGCACACCCTGACGGGGCGCCAGCACTTCTACCTCGACCACGACTGGATGACGGAGCTGGGGGAGAACCTGCCCGTCTTCCGCCCGCCGCTGAACATGCAGGCCCTGTTCGGTGAGCCCGCGCTCGGGGCACAGGGGGAGCTGGGCATCACCCTGCGGTACCTCACCCCGCACAACAAGTGGTCCATCCACTCGGAGTACCAGGACAACCTGCTGATGCTCAGCCTGTCCCGCGGTGGGCAGACCATCTGGATCAGCGACGTCGACGCCGCGAAGATCGGTGTGAGCGACAACGACTGGATCGAGGCGGTCAACCGCAACGGCGTCGTCGTGGCCCGCGCCATCGTCTCCCACCGCATGCCCGAGGGGACGGTGTACATGTACCACGCGCAGGACCGGCTCATCGACGTCCCGGTCGCGGAGACGTCCGGGAAGCGCGGCGGCATGCACAACTCGCTGACGCGGCTGCTCATGAAGCCCAGCCACCTCGTCGGCGGGTACGCCCAGCTCACCTTCGCCTTCAACTACCTCGGGCCCACGGGGAACCAGCGGGACGAAGTGACCGTCATCCGTCGCCGGAGCCAGGAGGTGCAGTACTGATGCGTGTCATGGCGCAGATGTCCATGGTGATGAACCTCGACAAGTGCATCGGGTGCCACACCTGCTCGGTCACGTGCAAGCAGGCGTGGACCAACCGTACCGGGGTCGAGTACGTCTGGTTCAACAACGTCGAGACCCGTCCCGGGCAGGGCTACCCCCGCCGCTACGAGGACCAGGAGAAGTGGAAGGGCGGCTGGGAGCTCAACCGCCGCGGACGCCTGAAGCTCAAGGCCGGCGGGCGGGCGAAGAAGCTGCTGACCATCTTCTCCAACCCGGTGCAGCCGTCCATCGACGACTACTACGAGCCGTGGACGTACGACTACGAGACGCTGACCAGCGCCCCCGTCCAGGAGCACACCCCCGTCGCGCGGCCGAAGTCCATGCTGACCGGCGAGGACATGAAGATCGAGTGGTCGTCCAACTGGGACGACAACCTCGGCGGCTCCCCGCAGCACGGGGACAAGGACGTCATGCTCCAGCAGATCGCCGACAAGGTGAAGCTCGACTTCGAGAAGACGTTCATGTTCTACCTGCCGCGCATCTGCGAGCACTGCCTGAACCCCTCGTGCGCCGCGTCCTGCCCGTCGGGAGCCATCTACAAGCGGTCCGAGGACGGCATCGTCCTCGTCGACCAGGACCGCTGCCGCGGCTGGCGCATGTGCGTGACGGGCTGCCCGTACAAGAAGGTCTACTTCAACCACCGCACCGGCAAGGCCGAGAAGTGCACGTTCTGCTTCCCCCGGGTGGAGGTGGGAATCCCGACCGTCTGCTCCGAGACGTGCGTCGGCCGGCTGCGCTACATCGGCCTGGTGCTCTACGACGCCGACCGGGTCCTCGAGGCCGCCTCCACACCCGGTGACCAGGACCTCTACGAGGCGCAGCGGCAGGTCTTCCTCGACCCGAACGACCCCGAGGTGATCCGCGAGGCGGAACGCGCCGGCATCCCGCGGGACTGGATCACCGCGGCGCAGCGCTCGCCCGTCTACCGGCTCATCAACGAGTTCAAGGTGGCGCTGCCCCTGCACCCGGAGTACCGCACCATGCCCATGGTCTGGTACATCCCGCCGCTCTCGCCGGTGGTGGACGTCGTGCGCGACACCGGTCACGACGCGGAGGACGGGGGGAACCTCTTCGCGGCCATCGAGGCGCTGCGGATCCCCGTGGAGTACCTCGCCGAGCTGTTCACCGCCGGGGACGTCGGTCCGGTCAACGCCGTGCTGCACCGGCTGGCGGCGATGCGCGCCTACATGCGCGACATCAACCTGGGCCGCGCGGCGGACGAGGGGATCGCCGAGAAGGTCGGCATGACGGGCGGCGAGGTGCAGGAGATGTACCGGCTGCTGGCGATCGCCAAGTACGACGAGCGCTACGTCATCCCCACCGCGCACGCCGAGCAGGCCCACAAGCTCGAGGAGCTCGCCACCGAGTGCAGCCTCGACTACGACGGCGGCCCGGGCATGGGCGGGTGGGGGCCCTTCGGGGAGAGCTCCGGCGGGACCACTCCCATCGCCGTGGAGAACTTCCACATGCTCAAGGAGCGGCAGAACGCCGACTCCATGACCAGGCCGTCGGAGTCGGGGCGGGTCAACCTGCTGAACTGGGACGGCAAGGGACGGCCCTCGGGACTGTTCCCGTCCCGGGACGGCTCGCGCGGTGCTCCCTCCGAGGCCGGGACGGGGCAGGAGCCGGGGGACCCGGGCGTGACGGAGCCGAAGCCGTGAGGCGCCGTCAGACCGGCCCCGCACCGGTGCAGCCGGCCGAGGCGGCCACCGCCCGGCAGGCCGCCTCGCTGCTGCTGGCGTACCCGGAGCAGGACCTGCTGGACCGGTTGCCCCTGCTGCGCGCGGTCGTCGCCCCGCTGCCGGTGGCGCTGGCGGGACCCCTGGGCCGCTTCCTCGACCACGTCGAGACGACGCCGCTGGAGCAGCAGCAGGCCGAGTACGTCGAGGTCTTCGACCTGCGCCGCCGCTGCTGCCTGTACCTGACGTACTACGCCCACGGCGACACGAGGAAGCGGGGCATGGCCCTGCTGAAGTTCAAGCACCTGTACTCCCGGGCCGGGATGGTGCTCGACGACGGTGAGCTGCCCGACCACCTCGCGGTGGTCCTGGAGTTCACCGCGCTGGGCGACGCCCGGCGCGGGGAGCGGCTGCTCGGCGAGCACCGGGCGGGGCTGGAGCTCATCCGCCTGTCCCTTCAGGAACGCCGCTCGCCGTACGCGCACGTCCTGCGGGCGGTGTGCGCGACGCTGCCCGCCGTGCGGGCGGAGGACCGCGAGGCCGTGCTGCGCCTGGCGGCGCAGGGCCCGCCGAGCGAGGACGTCGGGCTGGACCCGTACGGGGAAACCTCCTTCGCGCCGCCGGAGTTCATGCCCCCGCTCAGCCCTCCACCCGGCGCGAAGACCCTGCCCGTCACCTCAGGAGCGACCCCGTGAACGTCAGCGCCACCGACCTGGTCCTCTGGCTCGTCGTGCCGTACCTGTGCCTGGCCGTCTTCGTCGTCGGGCACTACTGGCGCTACCGGTACGACAAGTTCGGGTGGACCACCCGTTCCTCGCAGCTGTACGAGCGCCGGCTGCTGCGCTGGGGCAGCCCGCTGTTCCACTTCGGCATCCTCGCCGCGCTCGGCGGGCACGTCATCGGCCTGGGCATCCCCGCGTCGTGGACCGAGGCCGTCGGCATCACCGAGCACGCCTACCACTTCGTCGCGGTCTCCATCGGTGCCGTCGCGGGGTTCTGCACCCTGACGGGGCTGGCGATCCTCATCTACCGGCGCCGCACCGTCGGCCCGGTGTTCTCCGCGACCACCCGCAACGACAAGTTCATGTACGTCGTCCTCACGGCGACCATCCTGTTCGGCATCAGCAACACCGTGCTCGGCAACGTCATCGGCCAGGCGTCGGACTACCGCACCACCGTCTCGCCGTGGTTCCGCAGCATCTTCTACTTCCAGCCGAAGCCGGAGCTGATGGCCGAGGCGGGCATCGGGTACCAGCTGCACGCCCTGTCCGCGTTCCTGCTCTTCGCGATCTGGCCCTTCACGCGCCTCGTGCACGTCTTCAGCGCGCCGATCGGGTACTTCACCCGCCCCTACATCGTCTACCGCAGCCGCACGCCGCAGCTCGGCAACCGCGCCACCGCCCGGGGCTGGGACCGGACGGACCAGAAGGCGCGGCGCTGAGCGGAACCCGCTGCCGTCGGCGCACCCCGAGGAGGGCACCCCACCGTGGTCACCGGATCCGCTGCGAATCCCGTGCCGGGGGCTGAGTCCCCGGCCGTGCCCCGCCAGGCGTGGATCGTCCTGGCCACCGCCACCGCCGGGTTCGTCGTCAACTTCTGGGCGTGGGCGCTCATCAGCCCGCTGGGCAGCTACTTCGCCGGCGAGCTGGAGCTGTCGGCGCTGGAGAAGTCGCTCCTGGTCGCCGTACCCGTCGTGGTCGGCTCGTTGGGGCGCATCCCCGTGGGCGCGCTCACCGACCGGTTCGGTGCCCGGGTGATGTTCCCGGTGATGTCCGCCCTGACCATCCTGCCCGTGCTGTTCGTCGGGTTCGTGGCGACCGGTTCGCTGGGGCTGATGCTCCTCGGTGGCACGTTCCTGGGCCTGGGCGGCACGACCTTCGCCGTGGGCGTTCCGCTGGTCAACGCGTGGTTCCCGCCGGCGCGTCGCGGTGCGGCGCTGGGGATCTTCGGCATCGGCATGGGCGGCACGGCCGTGTCCTCGTTCACGACGGTGGCGCTGAAGGACCGGTTGGGGCTGACGTTCCCGTTCGCGCTGGTCGCCGTGCTGCTGGCCGTCTACGCCGTCGTCGCGGCCGTGGTGCTGCGCGACGCGCCCGGCCGGCAGGTGCCGACCGGCAGCGCGCTGCGCCGCGCGTGGACGACGTTCCGGATGCCGGTGACGCTGCAACTGTCCTTCCTCTACGCCGTCGGGTTCGGTGGGTTCGTCGCCTTCAGCGTCTACCTGCCCACCTACCTGCGCGATGCGTTCGGCCTGGAGCCCGGCGACGCGGCGATCCGCACGGCGGGTTTCGTGGTGCTGGCCGTGGCGATGCGCCCGGTGGGCGGTCTGCTCTCCGACCGGGTGGGACCGGTGCCCGTGCTCGTCGCCTGCTTCGCCGTGGTGGCCGTCTTCGCGACCGTCTGCGCGCTGGAACCCCCGCTGGAGCCGATCGGCACGATCGCGTTCCTCACCATGGCCGCGGCCCTGGGGGCGTCCTCCGGTGCCGTGTTCGCCCTGCTCGCGGTCGTCGCCCCGCCCGGGACGGTCGGCTCGGTCACCGGGATCGTCGGTGCCGCGGGCGGGCTGGGCGGTTTCGCCCCGCCCCTGGTGATGGGCGCGATCTACGGCTACGTGGGCAACTACAAGCCCGGGCTCGCGCTGCTCGCCGTCGTCGCCCTCGCCGCGGCCCTGTACACGGCCTTCGCGATGCGCGCGGTGACCGCCGGCGCCGGCCGGGGCTGACCGGGCGGGAGCACCGCCCCGGGACCACCGTCCCCGGTCCCGGGACCAAGGTCCCCGGGACCGGGCGCCGAAGCTTCTTACGCTGGGGCAACCGCCGTGCCCCCGTGGTGCGGCGCCGCGTCTCGCACCCGCACGCCCCTGGAGGTCCCGTGTCCACCACCGCGCCGTCCCGCACGCCGCTGCTGTCGGAGAGCTCGGAGGCGGTGGTGCGCGCGACGGCCGCCGTCGTCGCCGCGCACGCCGAGGAGATCACGGGCGTGTTCTACCCGAGCATGCTCGGCGCCCACCCGGAGCTGCGCCGGGTGTTCAACATGGGCAACCAGGCGACGGGGGAGCAGAGCAAGGCCCTGGCGGCCTCGGTGGTGGCCTACGCCGTGCAGCTCATCGACCCCGACGCACCGCCGTTCGACCACGTCCTGCGGCGCATCGCCCACAAGCACATCTCCCTCGGCATCCGCCCCGACCAGTACACGATCGTCGGCCGGCACCTGCTGGCCGCCGTCGGCGAGGTCCTCGGCGACGCCGTCACGCCCGAGGTGGCTGCGGCCTGGGACGAGGTGTACTGGCTGTTCGCCACCCAGCTCATCGCCGAGGAGGCCCGCCTGTACCACCTGGCCGGTGTGGACCCGGCCGTGCCGGTGCGTCCGTACCGCGTGGTGCGCCGCGTGCAGGAGACCGCGGAGGTCGTCTCCCTCGTGCTGGAGCCCGCGGACGGCGAGCCCCTCCCGGCCGTCCTGCCCGGCCAGTACGTGTCGGTGTTCGCCGACCTGCCGGACGGCTCCCGCCAGCCGCGGCAGTACACCGTCTCCTCCTCGCGCAGCGGCACCCGCCTGCAGATCACCGTGCGGCGCGTGCGCGGTCGCGACGGAGCCCCCGACGGGCAGGTCTCCTCGTTCCTCCACGACCACGTCGCCGTCGGCGACCTGCTGGACGTCAGCACCCCCGCCGGTGATGTCGTCCTCGAGGACACCGACGCCCCGCTGCTGCTCGCCAGCGCCGGTGCCGGCATCACCCCGGTGCTGTCGATCGTCGAGCACGTCGCCCGCACCCAGCCGCACCGGGCGGTGGTCGTCGCGCACGCCGACCGCACCGCCTCCGACCACGCGCTGCGCGAGGCGGTGCTGCGCACGGGCGCCGATCTGGACGACTTCACGGCGCTGGCCTGGTACGAGCAGCCCGAACCGGACGACACCACGTCGCACCACGGGTTCATGGACCTGTCCGAGGTGCCGCTGCCGGAGGGCGTGCAGGTGTTCACCTGCGGGCCGCTGCCGTTCATGCGGCAGGTGCGGGCCACGCTGCTGTCCCGCGGCGTGCCCGCCGAGGCGATCCGCTACGAGGTGTTCGGCCCGGACCTGTGGGGTGCGGCGCCCGAGCCGGCGGCCCAGCCGGCACCGGTGCCGCACCAGGGCGCGCACCAGGAGCGCGTGGGCGTCTGAACCGCTCAGGCGGCCGGTCGCTCGGGGCCGGGTTCGGCGGCGCCGCCGCCGAACCCGGCCGCCGTCGGCCGCGTCGCCGCCGGTGCCGGCCGCAGGTCCACCACGGCCGGTGCGGTGGGGGCCGGCGCCCGCCGCTGGGCGCGCCGGCGCACCAGCGCCACGGCGAACGCGACCGTCACGGCCGCGTAGAAGAGCGCGCGGGCGGTCTCCCCACCGGCGGTGAACCCCGCCGCGAGCGCCGCCGACCCGGCGGCGCCGACGAGGTGCACGAGGTCCATGAACGACGTCCAGACGGCCACCCGTCGATGGTGGACCCGTCGGCGCCGTTCCGCCCGCCGGTGCGCGTCGAGACGACCGGCCCGGCCGACCCGGAAACACGTGGAGTGAGTATCGGCTGCACAAGGTGACCGCGAGGGGTGGTGCGTGCGCTTCCCGCCGGGGCCGGCGGTGCCTGTGCCAGGCTGTGCCCGCCGTCCGTCCGCACGCCCCGGGAGCCTCCGTGCACCGCAACGCGACCGCCGTGGCCGAGCACCTGCGCACCGCCGGGTGCGCCGGTGAGGTCCGCGAGCTGCCCGTCCCCGCTCGCACCGCCGCGGAGGCCGCCGCCGCGCTGGGCTGCCCGGTGGGAGCGATCGCCAACAGCCTGGTGTTCCTCGCCGACGGTGAGCCGGTGCTCGTGCTGACCAGCGGCGCCCACCGCGTCGACCCCGTCCACACGGCGGCGCAGTTGGGTGCCGCGGAGCTCACCCGGCCCGGTGCGGCCGAGGTCCGGGCCGCCACCGGCCAGCCCATCGGCGGCGTCGCCCCCGTCGGCCACCCCGCGCCGCTGCGCACCGTCGTGGACAGCGCGCTCGCCGGTTTCGACGTGGTGTGGGCTGCCGCGGGGACGCCGCACGCGGTGTTCCCGACGACCTTCGCGGAACTGCTGCGCGTGTGCGGCGCCGAACCGGTCACCGTCGTCCCCTGACGCGGCCGCCGCGGGTCAGCGCAGGCGCAGCCCCATCGTGAGCCCGCCGCTGCCGGGCTCCGCGCCGTCCAGCTCGGAGAACCCCAGCCGGCGGTAGAACGCGACGGCGCCGGGGTTGCGGGTGGAGACCCCCAGGTGCACACCGGGCACGCCGCGCCCCGCCAGCTGCACCAGCAGGTGCTCCACCAGGCGGCGCCCCAGCCCGCGGCCCTGCACGCGCGGCAGCAGGTCGATGTGCAGGTGCGCGGGGAACCCCGAGCGCCCGAGCAGGTGCGGGCGCGGGCCGGGCGGGGTGTCCAGGGAGCGCAGCAGGGCGGTGTCCATCGCCGTCGGCTCGTGACCGGCCGCGACGAACCCCCGGTGGCGCCGCCGCACCCCGGCCCACCAGTGCTCACGGGCCCACTGCTCGAAGGCGAGGGTGTCGGCGCAGCCGATGACGTACCCGGCCACCCTGCCGCCGCTTCCGCCGTCGCCGTCGTCGACGACGGTCACCAGCGCGGGGTCGTGCGCGGCGTACGGCCCGGCGTACACGTCGCCCAGCAGCAGCGGGTCGGCGTAGCGGCCGGTGGCGTCCTCCCCGTGGAACCCGGTGCGCAGGCACACCTCGTACAGCCCGCTCAGGTCGGCCGGGGCGGCCGGGTCGAACGGGCGCAGCCGCGCTCCCGGGCCGCGCCGCGGGCCGGGAGCGGGGTCGTGCGGGGTTCCCGTCGGCACGGCGCCCATCCTGCCCCAGCGCTGCGCGGCAGGATGGGCCGGTGCGCGAACTCCTGGCCGTCGGGTGCTGGACCGCCGCCACCGGCGGCCGCGGCAGCGGTGTGGTGCTGCTGGCGCGCGACCCGGTCACCGGCCGGCTGGGCGAGCAGGTGGCGGAGGACCCGTGCGACTCCCCGTCGTTCCTCGCCGCGGCCGGCGCGCCGGGGGTGCTGCACGCCGCCCACGAGGTCGACGACGGCGCCGTCTCCACCCGGCGTCCCGGCGCGCGGGAGGTGCTGGGGCGGGCGCCGAGCGGGGGCCCCGCCCCCTGCCACGTCGCGGTGCACCCGGGCGGGGAACTGCTCGCGGTGGCCGACTACGGCGGCGCCGTGGGGATCGTCGCCGCCCCCGGCGGCATCGCCCGGGAGCTGGTGCAGGTCCTCACCGCGCCGGGTTCCGGCCCGCGCGCCGACCGGCAGGAGTCCTCCCACCCGCACTCGGCGACGTTCCCGGACCCGGTCACGCTGCTCGTGGCGGACCTGGGCACCGACGAGCTGCGGGTGCACCGCGTCGACCCGGCGGCCCGCCGGGTGGGCACCCGGCCGGTGCAGGTGGTGCGCACCCCGCCCGGTTGCGGACCCCGGCACGCCGCCGTCACCGGCACCCCCGGTTCCCGCGCCGTCCACGTGACCGGCGAGCTGGACGCGACGGTCCTGTCCCTGCCGCTGCTGGACGGCCCCGCCGGCGCGCGCCTGGGCGCACCGGTGGCGCACCCGGCCCTGTCGGGGAGCGCGGCACCGCCCGTGCACCCCGGCGAGGTGGCCGTCCTGGCGCCCGGGCGGCTCGTCGTCACCAACCGCGGCGCCGACGTCCTCACCGTCCACGAGGTCGCCGGCGGCGTCGCCCGCCCCGTGCTCGACGTGCCGCTCGGCGCGCGCAACCCCCGCCACGTGCGCGTGGTCGCCGGCTCCGGCGGCCGCACGCACCTCTACGTCAGCGCGCAGGACTCCGACGCCGTGGTCCACCTGGCCCTGGACGCGGACCTGGCCGTGGTGGACCGCTCGTGCGCCGAGGTCGCCTCACCCACGTGCGTGCTGCCGCTGGTGGGCTGAACCCCCGCGGCCGCCGGCCTCACTCCACCACGGCGAACGCGTCGATCTCCACGAGCATCTCCGCACGGGGCAGGCCGGTGAACACGGTGGTGCGCGCGGGCAGCACCCCGTCGGTGGTGCGGGCACCGACGAACTGCCCGTACGCCTCGTTCATCGCCGCGAAGTCGTCCCGGGTGGTCAGGTACACCCGCAGCGCCAGCACGTCGTCGAACGTGGCGCCCCCGGCGCGCAGCACGGCCTCCACGTTGCGCAGGGTGCGCTCGGTCTGCGCCCGCACGTCGCCGGCGTGCACGTACTCGCCGGTGGCGGGGTCCACCGGGCCCTGCCCGGAGACCTGCAGCAGCGGCCCCTTGCGCACCCCCTGGGAGAACGTGTGCGCGGGGGCGGGGGCCTGGTCGGTGCTGACGGCGGTGCGCGGGGACACGGGGACTCCTCCTCGTCGGGGACGGCCCGGGGCCTCGACCCGGCGCCGCCACGATGCTAGAACCGCCGGGACGCGCACGACGGGGAGAGGCGGTCCACGGTGGCGTACGACGCGGGACGGGTGGGGCCGCTGGGCCCGCAGCACAAGGCCGCGCCCGTCGCGGCGTGGGGGCGCGACGCCGCGGCCGTCGCCGCGGAGCGCCCCGGCCTGGCGCGGCTGCCGACCCCGCTGGTGACGCTGGACGCCGCCGCCCTGGAGCACAACCTCGCCACGATGGCGGCGTGGGCGCGCGCGGCCGGGGTGGACCTCGCCCCGCACGGCAAGACGACGATGGCGCCGTCGATCTGGCGCCGTCAGCTCGACGCCGGCGCGTGCGGCCTCACCGTGGCGACGCCGTGGCAGCTGGCGGTGGCCCTGGACGCGCAGGTGCCGTGGGTGCTGGCCGCCTACCCCGTCCTGGACCCGGGGGTGCTGGCCCTGCTGGCGCGCCCGCGCAGCGCGCGGGTGCTGGTGTGGGCCGACGGCGCCGACGTGGTGGAGGCCACCTCCCGCGGCCTGACCGCCGGCGGGGAACCCGCCCAACCGCTCGACGTGCTCGTGGAGCTGGGGGCACCGGGCGGGCGCACCGGCGCCCGCTCGGTGGAGGCGGCCCTGGAGGTGGCGCGCGCCGTGGCCGCCGCCCCCGGGCTGCGGCTGGCGGGCGTCGCCGGGTACGAGGGGGCCCTCGCCCACGACGCCGGGGCGGCCGGCCTGCAGCGCGTGCGGTCCTGGCTGGGGGAGCTGCGCGACCTCCACGAGCGGCTGGCCGCCTCCGGCGCGTACGGCGACGTGCCCGGCGGTGTCGTCGTCAGCGCCGGCGGCAGCGCCTACTTCGACCTGGTCGCCGAGGCCCTCGCCCCGCTGCACGACCCGGCCGGCCAGCGCGGGCCGGCGACCCGGACGGTGGTGCGCGCCGGGGCGTACGTCGCCCACGACGACGGTTTCTACCGCGGCATCTCACCGCTGGGGCGCGGTGCCGCCGGTGCCGCCGGGGAGGGCCTCCGCGCCGCCCTGCACGGGTGGGTCCGCGTGGTCTCGCGCCCCGAACCCGGTCTGGCGCTGGCCGACGCGGGCAAGCGGGACCTGCCGTTCGACGAGGGCCTGCCGCAGGTGCAGGCGGTGCGGCGCAGCGGTTCCGGGGCCACCGAGACCCTCACCGGGGCGCAGGTGACCGCCCTGAACGACCAGCACGCGTTCGTGCGGCTGACGGGTGCGGCGGAGTCGCTGCGGGTGGGCGACGTGCTGCGGCTGGGGTTGTCGCACCCGTGCACGGCGTTCGACAAGTGGGGCCTGCTGCCCGTGCTCGACGACGCCGGTGCCGCCCAGCCGGTCCTCGTCGACTGGGTGCGCACGGTGTTCGGGTGAGGTTCCGGCGGAGTCCCGGTGGGTTCCCGGTGGGTTCGCGGTGAGCGACCTGCTGGTGCGCGGTGCGCTCCTCGTCGACGGCACCGGCGCCCCCGCCCGGCGCGGCGACGCCCTCGTGGCCGGCGGCCGGATCGCGGCCCTGGGCGACGTCGGAACCACCGCCGGGGCGCGCGTGCTCGACGCGGACGGCCTCGTCCTGGCGCCGGGTTTCATCGACCTGCACGCCCACTCCGACCTGGCCGTCCTCACCGACCCGCAGCACCTGGCGAAGACCGCGCAGGGGGTGACCACGGAACTCCTCGGCCAGGACGGGCTCAGCTGCGCGCCCGTGGACGACGCGGCCCTGGACGTGCTGCGCGAGCAGCTGGCCGGGTGGAACGGCGTGCCGCACGACCTGGTGTGGGACTGGCGCGGTGTGGGGGAGTACCTGGACCGCGTCGACGCCGGCGCCGCCGTCAACGTCTGCTACCTCGTCCCGCAGGGCACGGTGCGCCTGCTCGCCGTCGGCGCCGAGGACCGCCCCGCCACGGACGCGGAGCTGGACCGGATGCGGGACCTGGTGCGCACCGGGATGCGCGAGGGTGCCGTGGGGATGTCCAGCGGGCTGACGTACGCGCCCGGCATGTACGCGGGCACCGCCGAGCTGGTGGAGCTGGCGCGGGTCGTCGCCGGTTTCGGGGGTTTCTGGGCGCCGCACACCCGCTCCTACGGCCGCGGCGCGCTGGAGGCGTACGCGGAGGCGGTGCAGGTGGCGCGCTCCTCCGGCGCGGCGCTGCACCTGACGCACGCCACGATGAACTTCGGCGTGAACGCCGGGCGGGCGGCGGAACTGCTGGCCCTGGTGGACGCCGCGCTCGCCGGCGGCGTGGACGTCACCCTGGACACCTACCCGTACCTGCCGGGTTCCACGACCCTCGCCGCGGTGCTGCCCGGGTGGGCGAGCGCGGGCGGCCCGGCGGCGGTGCTGCGGCGGCTGGCGGACCCGGCGGTGCTGCCGCGGTTGCGGCACGAGCTGGAGGTGACCGGTTCCGACGGCTGCCACGGCGTGCCCGTCGAGTGGGACACCCTGCAGGTCGCGGGCGTGCGGGACCCGGCGCTGGGCGACGCGGTCGGCGCCACCGTCGCCGCTCTGGCGCAGCGGTCGGGGCGGGAGGCGTTCGAGGTGTTCCGCGACCTGCTGCTGCGCGACCGGCTCGGCACCACGGTGCTGCAGCACGTCGGTCACGAGGAGAACGTGCGGCAGATCATGCGGCACTCCCGGCACGCGGTCGGCAGCGACGGGCTGCTGGTGGGGGAGCGCCCGCACCCGCGCGCCTGGGGGACGTTCCCGCACTACCTGGGCCGCTACGTGCGCGAGGAGGGGGTCCTCGGCCTGGAGGAGTGCGTGGCGCGCATGACCTCGCGCCCCGCCCGGCGCCTGGGCCTGGTCGACCGCGGGGTGCTGCGCCCGGGCGCGGTGGCCGACCTGGTGCTGTTCGACCCGGCCACCGTGGCCGCAGGGGCGACGTTCGAGGAGCCGCGCCGCACTCCTGTGGGGATCCCGCACGTCCTGGTCGCCGGGGTCCCCGTCATCGCCGACGGGGCGCGCACGGACGCGCTGCCGGGACGGGCGCTGCGGCGCGGTGCGGGGCCGGGCGGTTCCTGCGGGCCGCGCCGCTGAGCGCCCGGCTTCCCGCCCGCCGGCCCGTCAGGCGGGAACCCCGCCCGTGGACCGGTCGGTGGTTCCGTCGGTGTGCGCGACGTGCCGCAACTGCCCCCAGATCAGCACCAGGAACACCGCCGACCCGGCGAACGCGAACCAGAACGGGGCCGTGACCCCCAGGTGCTGGGCCAGCACCCCGCCGATCCCGGAACCCGCCACCAGGCCGCCGAACGTGCCCACGGCGTTGACCGACCCCACCCGTCCCTGCAGGTCCGCGGGCACCGCGCGCTGCCGCACGGTGATCGACGTCGTCCCCCAGACGAACGCGTGGGCGCCGAAGACGAAGAACACCGGCAGCGCCACCCACGGGGAGGTGGTGGAGGCCAGCGCGGCGTGCGTGAGGGTCTCCACGACCAGGCCGATCCGCATGAGGTCGCCCAGGCTGACGCGCCGGGTGATCGCCCCGTACGCCAGGGTGCCGAGCAGGCCGCCGACGGCGCCGACGGTCGTCACCAGCCCGTAGCCGACCTCGCCGAGACCGAGGTGTGCGGTGGCGTAGAGCACGAGCACCGACCACGCCGCCCCGAACGTGATGTTGAAGACGAAGATGGTGAGGACGAGGGTCCGCACGGCGGCGTGGTGGACGGTCCAGCGCACCCCCTCGGCGACGTCGTGGCGCACCCGCGCCCGTTCGCGGACCCGGGCGCGCGAGCCCAGCCGCAGCCGGCTGACCAGGACCGCCCCCAGCCCCACCAGCGCCGCCTGGGTGGCGAACGGCAGGAACGTCCCGGCCGTGAACAGCGCCGCCCCCAGGGGCGGGCCGGCGAGCTGGTTCACGGTGATGAAACCGGTCTGCAGGCGCGCGTTCGCGGCGGCCAGGTCGTCGCGGGCCACGAGGACCGGCAGCAGCGTGCTCGTGGTGTTGTCGGCGAACACCTCGGCGGTGGCGACGAGGAACAGCGCCACCAGCACCACCGCGATCGGGGCGCTGCCGGTGAGCACCGCCAGCGCCAGCAGCACCAGCACCCCGGCGCGCACGGCGTCGACCGCGACGACGAGCAGGCGGCGGTCCAGGCGGTCGGAGAGGACCCCGGCGTACAGGCCGAACAGCAGCGGCGGCAGCCACTGCACCGTCGCCGCGAGCGCGACGAGGAACGCGTCGTCGGTGGTGGAGGCCACCAGCAGGGGGCCGGCGGCCAGGGCGATGCCGTCGCCGAGGTTGCTGGACCAGCTCGATCCCAGCAGCCACCGGAACCCCGTCCCCAGGCGGGCGGGCACGAGCAGTTCCACGAGGCGGCGCACCGCACCACCCTGCCACGCCCCGACCCTCCCCTCACCCCTCCGTGATCTTGCACCTGCGAGCGCTCGACCGTGCGGGATCGCGGAAGGGGGAGGGGGGCAGCCGGTGGCCGCTCTCGCCGGTGCGGTGCTCGGTGCGGCGTCCGGTGCGGCGTCCGGTGCGGCGCGGCAGGCGTCGGCGATCTCGTCGAGCGGAACCTCCAGCGCCGCGGCGAGCGCGGCGACGGCCGGCCCGGGCACGGACCCGTCCTGCGGCCCGGTCTCGTCGTGGCGATCGAACCGTGGTTCTTCGCCGGCGGGCGCGGGGAGCACGCGGTCGACGCCGACGGCTGGACGCTGCGCAGCGCCGACGGCCGGCCCGGCGCCCACGAGGAGCACACCGTGGCGGTCACCGAGGACGGGCCGGTGGTCCTCACCCTGGCGTGAACTCCTCCCGCAGCTCCAGCACGAGCTGCGCGGGGGGTTCCACCGGCCCCGGGCGGGGCGTCCGCCCGTCCGGGGCCGGGCTCACCCGCCCCAGCACCCGCGGGCCGCGCGCCCCCGTGCAGGACGGTTCGCTGCCGGGCAGCCCGTGCAGCGCCGCCCACCCCAGCAGCGCGAACGCGATCGCCTCCTTCGCGTCCGACGGGCACCCCAGGTCGTCGCTGGGCCGCACCGCCACGCCGGGCACCCGCTCCGCGATCGCCGCCAGCAGCACCGGGTTGCGCACCCCGCCGCCGGAGACGAGCAGCTCGTCCAGCCGGTGCGGGCTCACCGCGTCGGCGACCGTCCGCGCGGTCAGCGCCGTCAGCGTGGCCACCAGGTCCGGCAGCGGTGGTTCCGCGCCCGCACGGTCCAGCACCCGCGCCACGTACCCGGCGTGGAACAGCTCCTTGCCGGTGCTCTTCGGCGCCGGCAGCGCGTAGTACGGCTCCGCCAGGAACTCCCGCAGCAGCGCCTCGTCGACCCGGCCCGCGGCGGCCAGCCGGCCGTCGCGGTCGAAACCGTCCGGGTTCCCCGGGTCGGCGGACACGACCGCGTCGATCAGCGCGTTCGCCGGTCCCGTGTCCCACGCGCGCGGCACGGAACCGGGCACGCAGACGGTGACGTTCGCGATGCCGCCGAGGTTCAGCGCCCCCGCGCGCCGGCCCCGCGCCACCGCGGGCGCCAGTAGCAGCCGGTCCAGCAGCGGCACGAGCGGCGCGCCCTGCCCGCCCGCGGCGACGTCCGCGGCACGCAGGTCCGAGACCACGGGCAGCCCGGTGGCCTCCGCGATCCACGCCGGTTGCCCCAGCTGCAGCGTCCCCAGCGTCCGGCCGCCGCGCACGTCGTGGTGGACGGTCTGCCCGTGGCTGCACACCGCGTCCACGACCGCGCCGGGCGGCAGCGCGGCCAGCGCCGCCACCGCGGCCGCGGCGAACTCCTGCCCGATGCGCGTGTCCAGCGCGCACAGCGCCCCGGCGCTCGCGGGGTTCGGCGGCAGCGCCGCCACCAGGTCCTCGCGCAGGCTCGGCGAGTACGGCACGCTCCCGGTGCGCTCGACGCGCCCGGTCAGGCGCGGGCCGTCGGCGCGGAACTCCACCACGGCGGTGTCGACGCCGTCGTGGGAGGTTCCCGAGATCATCCCCAGCACGCGCATCAGCGGCTCTCCAGGGCCCGGGAGAGCCGGCCGTCCGCCGCCCGCAGCGCACGACGCGCGGCCTCGGCGTCGCAGCCCAGCGCGAGCGCGGCGATCGCCGTCTTCGCGTGCCAGTCCGCCGCGCGCAGCGCCTCCTCGGCCGCCGCCTCGCCGGCCCCGGTGGCGGCCACGACGATCCGCACCGCGCGCCGGCGCAGCTTGGCGTTGGTGGCGCGCACGTCCACCATGAGGTTCCCGTGGGTCTTGCCCAGGCGCACCATCACCAGCGTCGAGAGGGTGTTCAGCACCATCTTCGTGGCCGTCCCGGCGCGCATCCGGGTCGAGCCGCGCACCACCTCCGGGCCGACGACCACCTCGACCGCCAGGTCGCACGCCGCCGACAGCGGCGTCGCGGCGTTGCACGACAACCCCGCGGTGAGGGCCCCCAGCTCCCGGGCGCGCCGCACCGCCCCCAGCACGTAGGGGGTGCGGCCGCTGGCGGCGATGCCCACCACGGTGTCCAGCGGGCCGACGCCCAGCTCCTCCACGTCGCGCGCGCCGGCCCCGGCGTCGTCCTCCGCCGCCTCGACGGCGCCGGTGAGCGCGGCCGGGCCGCCGGCGATGAGGCCCACCACCACGTCCGGTCCCGTGCCGAACGTGGGCGGCACCTCGGAGGCGTCCAGGACCCCCAGCCGCCCGGAGGTGCCGGCGCCGACGTGGACGAGGCGGCCCCCGCGGGCCATCCGCTCCGCGGCGGCGTCCACGACGGCGGCGATGCGCGGCAGCTCGGCGCGCACCGCGGCGGCGACCTGCGCGTCGGCGTCGTTGACCAGCCGCACGAGGTCGAGGGTGCTCATCGCGTCCAGGTCCGGGCCCGGCCCGTCGACCGCCTCGGTGACCAGGGCGTCCAGCCCCTCCCCGCTCACCGGACCCGCTCCTGCCCGCCGACCGCCCGGTGGGTCTCGCGCAGCGCCGCCACGGCCTCGCCGCCCAGCCGTTGCGCGACGGCGGCGTGCAGGCAGTCGACGAGGAGCAGCGCGCTGGCCCGGGCCGCCGTCGCCCCGGCCCGGTACGCGGTCTCCCGCCCGGCCGCCACCAGGACGTGGTCGGCGCAGCGGGCCAGCGGGTTCGCGGCGGACCCGGTGATCGCCACCACGACCGCCCCGCGCTCGCCGGCCCGCCGCGCCGCGGCCAGCACCTCGCGGGTGCGGCCGGAGTGGCTGACCACCAGCGCCACGTCGCCCGGGCGCAGCAGGGCGCTGCTGACGAGGGCGGCGTGCGGTTCGGTGCGCAGCCGGCTGACCAGGCCCAGGCGCGCCGCCCCCAGGTCGGCGTGCCGGGCCGCGAGGGCCGAGACCCCCACGCCGTAGCAGTCCACGACCCGCGCGCCGGCGACCGCCTCCGCGGCGGCGGCGAGCACCTGCACGTCCAGCGCGGCGGCGGTGGCGGTGACGGCCTCGCGCTCCAGCGCGGCGAGGGTGGCCACCACCGCCGCCAGGTCACCGCCCTCGGTGAGGTCGCCGGTCAGCAGGGCGACCGGTTCGCCGGCCCCCGCGGCGTCCGCGCCGCCGGCGGCCGCCAGCGCCAGCCGCAGCTGCGGGTAGCCGGCGAACCCCAGGGACCGCGCGGTGCGCACCACGCTGGCCTCGCTCGTGCCGGCCCGGCCGGCGACGTCGGTGACGGTCAGGTGCGCGGCACCCGGGTCGTCCAGCAGCACCCGCAGCACCCGGGCGGCGGAGGCGGTGGCAGCGGGCACCGCGGCCAGCAGGTGGGCGCGCAGGGCCCCGGGGGCGGGGGGCGCGTCGGGCGGGGCGTCGGGTGGTGGCACGGGCGGTCTCCGGGACGGGGTGGCGAGGCTCTGGCACGGACTTTCACCCGCGTGTACCGTCGTGTCAACTTCTTTCACCCGCCGATCCCGTGGAGGCGCCGTGAGCACCCCGACCCGCGGCCACCTGGTCCGCTCCGAGATCGCCGAGCAGCCCGCCGTCGCCGAGCGCGTCCTCTCCGCCGCCACCACCGCCGGCGGCGAGCTCGCCCGCGTCGCCGCCCGCCTGCGCGAGGCCGCCCCCCGCACCGTCCTGCTCACCGCCCGCGGCACCAGCGACCACGCCGCCCTCTACGCCAAGTACCTGATCGAGGTCGGCCTCGGCCTGCCCGCCGGACTGACCTCCACCTCCACCCTCACCGTCTACGGCGCCAGGCCCGACCTCACCGGCGTGCTGTGGATCGCCGTCAGCCAGTCCGGCGGCTCCCCGGACCTCGTGGAGTCCACCGCCGCCGCCCGCCGCGCCGGCGCCACCACCCTCGCCGTCACCAACGACCCCGCCTCGCCCCTGGCCGGCGCCGCCGAGCTGCACCTCGACGTGCACGCCGGACCCGAGCTGGCCGTGGCCGCCACCAAGAGCTACACCGCCCAGCTGCTGACCCTGTGGCTGCTGGTCACCACCTGGCGCGGTGCCGACACCGCCCCCGCGCACGACGTGCCCGGGTTCCTGGAGCACGCCGTCGGCGCCGACGACGTCCCCGCGGTCGCCACCCGCTACCGGTTCGTCGACCGCCTCGTCCTCACCGCGCGCGGCTACTCGTACCCCACCGCCCGCGAGGCGGCGCTGAAGCTCATGGAGACCTCCTACCTGTCCGCGCAGGCGTTCTCCGCCGCCGACCTCATGCACGGGCCGCTGGCCATGGTCGACGCCGACCGGCCCGTCATCGCCGTCGTCCCCGACGGCCCCGGCGGGCGGGCGATGACCCCCGTGCTGGACGCGCTGCGCGAACGCGGCGCCGACGTGTGCGCCGTCGCCCCCGACGGCCTCGCACCCGACGCCACCGTGCGCCTGGCCGTGCCCACCGGGATCCGCGAGGACCTCGCCCCGATCGTGCAGGTCGTGCCCCTGCAGCGCCTGGCGCTGGAGATGGCGCTGGCCCGCGGCCTGGACCCCGACGCCCCCCGCGGCCTGCGCAAGGTCACGCAGACCCGGTGAACGACCAGGTGGAGAACCGGGTGAGCGCGTGAGCTCCACCCTGGCGCGCGGCACCGTGCGCACCGGCACCCGCGTCCTGGCCGACGGGTGGGCGCTGCTGCGCCACGGCACCGTCACCGCCGTCGGCACCGGCGAGGCGCCCCCCGCCGACCGGGTCGTCACCGGCGCGCACGTCGTGCCCGGGTTCGTGGACCTGCACTGCCACGGCGGCGCCGGCGCCTCCTTCGGCGGCACCGGGGACGCCGCCGTCGCCGCCGCCCGCACCGCCGCCGCCCTGCACCGCGCCCACGGCACCACCACCCTGCTCGCCAGCCTCGTCACCCGGCCCGTCGACGAGCTGGCCGCGACCCTCGCGGCGCTCGCGGACCTCGTCGCCGACGACGTCCTCGCCGGCGTGCACCTGGAGGGCCCCTGGCTCAGCCCCGACCACCGCGGCGCCCACGACGCCGCCCTGCTGCGCGCGCCCGAGCCGGGCGACGTGGACCGGCTGCTGGGCACCGGGGTCGTGCGCGCCGTCACCCTCGCGCCCGAGCTGCCCGGCGGCCTGGACGCCGTGCGGCGCGTGAGCGGCCACGGGGCGGTCGCCGCGGTCGGGCACACCGGTGCCGACGAGGACACCGCCCGCGCCGCCGCCGACGCCGGCGCCCGGCTGGCCACCCACCTGTTCAACGCGATGCCGCCCGTGCACCACCGCCGCCCCGGGCCCGTGCTGGCGCTGCTCGCGGACGAGCGGGTGGTGGTCGAGCTCATCGCCGACGGCGTTCACCTGCACCCGCTGGTCCTGGCGCACGCCGCCCGCACCGCCGGCCCGGCGCGCACCGCCCTCGTCACCGACGCGATGGCCGCCGCCGGCGCCCCGGACGGCACCTACCGCCTCGGCGGCCTGGCCACCGTCGTCACCGACGGCGTCGCCCGCCTCGCCGACGGCGGCGCCATCGCCGGCAGCACCCTGACCCTGGACCGGGCGCTGCGCTTCGCCGTCACCGCCGCCGGGATCGCCCTGGACGACGCGCTGGCCGCCGTGACCGCCGTCCCGGCGGCGCTGCTCGGGCGCGGCGACCGCGGCCACCTGGAACCCGGCGCCACCGGGGGAGCGGTCGTGCTCGACGAGGACCTGAAGCCGCTGCACGTCGTGCACTGACCGCCCCGGGCCCTCACAGGCCGCCGACGGGCGGTTCCCCCGTGTCCGGGACGAGGACCGGGGTGTCCTCGCGCAGCGTCTCGCCGCGGAAGAACGCCCGCAGCCGCACCGCGCACAGCAGCATCAGCGGCACCCCCAGGGCGAGCATCCCCACCCCGATGACGAACACGCCGCCCACGGAGCCGAAGCGGGTGTAGCCGTACTCCGGGTCCAGCATGTCCACCGCGCTCTGGCCGAACGCCCAGAGCATCGCGATCCCGCCCACCAGCGGGAACACGCCCCGCATCAGCGCGTCGCGCAGCGAGCGGGTCAGCGTGCGGCGGAAGAACCACACGCAGGAGAACGCGGTGATCCCGTAGTAGAACGCCACCGCCAGGCCGAGGGACGCGATGGAGTCCTGCAGCGCGTTCTGGCTCACCACGCTCAGCACGAGGTAGAAACCCACCGCCGAGGCGCCCATGACGACCGTGCCGAACGAGGGGGTGCGGTAGCGCGGGTGCACCCGTGCGAACCGCCGCGGCAGCGCGCCGTACACCGCCATCGACAGGGTTCCGCGGGCGGTCGGCAGGATCGTCGTCTGCGTCGAGGCCGCCGCCGAGACCGCCACCGTCAGCAGCAGCAGCGCGGACGCCACCGCCCCGCCGACCGGGTCGCCGAGGACCGTCAGCACGTCGTCGGCGTTGGCCTCGTTGCGCAACCCGATGCCGGTGGTCCCGAAACCCGCGTACGCCTGCACCGCGACCGCGACCAGCACGTACGTCACCAGCAGGACCACCGTGGACAGCAGCGCCGCGCGCCCCGGCGTGGAACCGGAGTCGCGCGTCTCCTCCGTGACGGCCAGGCAGGCGTCCCAGCCCCAGTAGATGAAGATGCACAGGATCACCGCCTCCGCCAGCGCCGAGGCGCTCACCCCGAACGGGGAGAACCACTCCCACTCGGGCAGCACGGCCTGCGGGCCGGCGTCCCCGGCCAGCACCAGGTACAGCGCCGCCACCGCCAGCAGCCCCAGCACCACGAACTGCACGACCACCAGGACGTTCTGCACCTGCTCGGAGATCTTGATGCCGCGGTAGCTCACCCACGTCATCGCCACGATGAACGCCACCCCCAGGCCCACCCGCAGCACCGGGTCGCCCGCGAGCCCCTCGGCCCCCAGGAACCGCAGCGTGTACACCGCGGAGATCTCCGCGACGTTCGCCAGGACGATGATCGCCGAGACCGCGACGCCCCAGCCGCCCATCCAGCCCACCCACGGGCCCAGCGCCTTCGTGCCCCACGTGAACGTGGTGCCGCAGTCCGGTGCCGCGCGGTTCAGCTCCCGGTAGGCGAACGCCACCAGCAGCATCGGCGCGAACGCCACCAGGAACATCGCCGGCGCCTTCTCGCCCACCGCCAGCACCACGTACCCCAGGGTCGCCGCCAGGCTGTACGCCGGGGCCGTGGCCCCCAGGCCGATGACGGTGTTGCCCCACAACCCCAGGGCCGCCGGGCGCAGGCCCTTGCCCGCCTCCAGGGTGGAGGTGCCGTCCGCACCCCGTCGCTCCGCCATGCCGCTCCTCGCGTTCCGGGGCCGATCCAGCGGGCAAGCCTAACGGCCCGCGCGGGACCTCCGTCCTGTTGTGCGCACGGCCCCGGGAGCGGGACCATCGGGGAGCGGTCGCACGGCAGCGCCCGCGCCCCGGCCGCGAGGAGGCGGTGTCGTGAACGGCCACCAGGACGACGGAACCCGCCCGGGCGGTCCCGCCCCGGCCCGCACCACGGTCGGCTGGTCCGGCTCGGGCGCCTCCCGCCGCGCGCTGCGCTGGGCGCTGCTGGAGGCGTGCGCGGCCGGCGGCGCCGTGCACGTGGTCGCGGTGGACCCCCCGCGCGAGCCCGCCCCGCCCGGGGGCGCCGCGCCCGTGCCGCCCTCGGCGTCCCTGCCGGCGGCGCTGGCGGAGGAGCTCGAGCGGCTGCCCGGCCGCTGCCCGCCGGTGAGCACCACCGTCACCACCGGCGACGTGCCCTCCGGCGCCGGCGCCGTCGCCGCCGCCCTGCTCGTGGCCGCCGCCGACGGCGGCTGGCTGGTCCTGGGCTGCGGCCGGCACGCCGACCCCCTGACCGCCGGGCACGTGCTGCGCGGGTGCGTGCCCCGTTCACCCGTGCCCGTGGTCCTCGTCGGCCCGGGCGCCGTGCTGACCCGTCCGCG
Source organism: Kineococcus sp. G2 (assembly GCF_037154035.1). Classification (NCBI taxonomy): domain Bacteria; kingdom Bacillati; phylum Actinomycetota; class Actinomycetes; order Kineosporiales; family Kineosporiaceae; genus Kineococcus; species Kineococcus sp. G2. Next base: position 60,964 of record NZ_JBBBEM010000054.1, read on the forward strand.
CCGGCTGCTCGTCCTCGCCGACGCCGCGCTCGCCGCCGCCTCCGACGCCGCGGTCGAGCTCACCGCCCGCCGCGCGAGGACCGTCGGCTGCGACGTGCGACTGCTCACCGAACCCGCCGCTCCCGGGCGGTCGCGCCCGGGGTCGGCGCACCGGCACCGCACCACCCGGCAGCAGCTCGCCGCCGCGGCGCACCGGCCTGCGGTCGCCGGCCCCGTCGACGGGCCGCCGGGGGACGCGGTGGCCCGCGCCCAGCGCACCGGCGACCTCGCCGTGGCAGCCGCCGCCGACGTCGCCGTCCTGCCCCTGCGCACCCTGCGCGTGCCCGTCGTGCTCGTGCCCCCGGCCGCGCGCACCGTCGTGCTGCCCGACACCGCGCACGCGGGCGCCCAGCCCTCCACGAGCACCGGCCGGCCCGCGGTGCCCAGCAGGACGTAGGCCACCCGCCCCAGCCGTCCATCGGGGTCGCGCCGTCGCGCCGGGCTGACGCAGGCCCAGTTGGGCCGGCGCGCCGGAGTCACCCGGAGCGTGATCAGCGCCCACGAGTCCGGGCAGCGCCTGCGCAGGCACCGCCGCGAGGTCAAGACGATCGCCACCGCTCACGGCGTGCACCACGTGCGCGTCTTCGGCAGCACCGCCCGCACGCGCGACCACCTCGCCCACCGCTGCTTCGACACCACCCGCGCCACCGTCGCCGCCACCGTCACCCAGGACCTGCCCGAACTGCGGAACGCCGCCGAACGCCTGCTGGAGGCCACCGGCGACTGACGGCGCTCCGAACCCACGGGAATGCCGACGCGCGCGCGTCGCTGATCCCGGTCCGCGGCGCAGCGGGGAGCGGGATCGGGGTACGTGCTCGTCGAACAGCGCGACGGTGGCCGACGGTCGCGGCGCGTCCGCCCCGATCCGCGTGGGCGAGATCGACACGGGCGTTGGGACGGGGTGAGGAAGGCCTCCGCCGGCCGACCGTGATCGTCAACGCGGGGAAGGAACTGCCACGACCGCCGTCTGGATCGAGGACGGCTCCTCCACCTCCGACGACTACGGCTCTCATGCCGAGTGCGCCAGGGCTCGTCTACCGCACTACCGTCCGATGACAGCGTGGGCCCGCCGGCGTGCCGGAGTTGCACCTCAGGCCTTGGCGTCGTCTCGCGATGCCTGCGCCAGCCGTTCGACGAGGTCGTCCGGGATCGGTTTGTGCGGTGAGAAGGTGATGCCGGTCTTGGTCGCCTTCAGGCCGGCAGCCGCGATTTCTCCAGCATGTCTGGCGATGGCGCCTGGGAGGAGGTAGAGCCCGCACTGCTTGCTGAACGCCGCATAACTCGCGACGACCGTGCCGCCGATCCTGAACCCCGGCATGTTGTAGGCCACGATCTCCTCCGCCTGCGGCAAGGCGCGGGCCAGTGTCGCGCGCAACCGGTTCAGCGAGGGCTGGAAGGGCTCGGGCGCCGCGGCGATGTAGGCGTCGTGGTCGGCTGTCGTCGTCATGGCCGCGTCTCCCTCTTGATCGTTTTCAAGGGTTTCGTTCCACCCTGCCGAAGTGTCAACTTCATTGTGTCGAGGACCTCGACTCCGAGATCCGGAAGTTCGTCACCGACTTGAACGGCCGAGCCCGACCACCGTGTGGGGCGAAGACCGCTGAAGAGGTCCTCGAGAAGGCCAACCGCAACGGCTCCAGGAACGCGACAACAGCGCACGCACCGCTGGGCTCGGCTCTGACGACGCGCCCGTGGTTGGTTGGTCGGTCGTGGTGCCCGCGTGTCGTCGGGCGCGGCAGGGCGGCACAGGTCGACGTCGTGGTCTCTGCCGCCACGCCAGCTAGAGCACCGAGCCCCAGGCCAGGAGCGGCCATCGACACCGGGAAGAGCCAACCGGGCGCTGGCGGGACGATGGGTGCCGCCACGAGTCCCAGAACACATCCAAGGGCGGCCGCGACTGCGCCGACTACCCCAGGGAGCCGAGCCCGGGCCTCGTTCATGAGGCCACTCTCTCAAGAGGCAAGGGCCTCGCGACGGGATGACGCACAGCGGGCCGCTCGGTCATCCCGCTGGCCACGCGCGATCACGAGCAGCTGGCGGCTTCACGGTCGTGCCGATCTGCACGCGTGCTCGGGTGGGTGGCGGTGAATGCCTCAACGGTCGAGGCCCAGCGACAGCCCCTGCCGGGTCAGCGTCTCCTTGAGCGGCGACACCGCCCGCGGTCCCACTCCGTGCACCTGCAGCAGATCGACCTCCCGCAGGCGGCTCACGTCATGCAGCGAACTCACGCCTGCAGCAGCCGGTGCCCGCGGCGCTGGGCGGCGGATGCGGACGGGCGGGGCCGATGCGTCGGGAGCGGACGACCGAGACGTGAAGGACTCCTGGAAGAGGTGGGCCAGTCCACTGGTGGACTCCTTCAACGTCCGCCCCTCATCGCTGGCACGCGCACTCGCTCGTACCGCCGACCTCGCGCTCTTGCCGATGCCGCACCGTTCCCCGCCCGCGGTGATCATGCGCGGTTGAACGCTCACCGGTGCAAGACCACCGGTGCGGGTGGACAGTTCTGCTGCAGGCCGGCGCCGACACGCCGGACGAGCGGGCGCGGGCACCGGCGCGTCGTCCGTGGCCCGCAGCGCCGCTGTCCGCCTCGGCGGAGAACGCCCGGTCATCCCGCTGTCGTGGAAGTCCACGACCGGCTCACAGGAGCCGGACGTCGTAGTCGCTGAAGCGTCGATCGACGCTGAGCAGCTGCAGCCCCCGCCGGGCGGCCTGGGCGATGAGCACGCGGTCGAAGGGGTCGTCGTGGTGGCGCGGCAGGGCGCCGGCGGTCAGGCCGTCGTCCACGGTGACCGGCAACTCGGTGAAGCCCTGCTGCCGCAACTCCTCGCGCAGGCCGTCCGGGGCGGTCAGCTTGCCCAGCGCAGCCTTGATCGACATCTCCCACGCCGAAGCCGCGGAGACGAGCACCTCGTTCTCGCCGTCGGCCACGGCGGCCCGCATGCGTTCGGGCAGGCGTTCGTCGTCACTCAGCCACCACAGCAGGACGTGGGTGTCGAGCAGGAGAGCCGTCACGGGCGCGGCTCGACGTCGTCGCCGAAGGCGGCCACCAGGTCCTCGGAGGTGTCATCGAAGTCATCGGCGATGACCACTCGCCCCTTCCACGCCCCGGGACGACGCGCTCCGTGCGAGCGGGCGGGAACCAGGCGAGCCACGGGCTTGCCGGAGCGGGCGATCACCACGTCCTCGCCCCGCTCGACCGCTTCGAGCAGGCGTGACAGGTGCGTCTTCGCCTCGTGCACGTTCACCGTCCGCGTCACGACCCCACGGTAAGGACTAAGTCGGGCTCAGTCCACCGCCTCAAGCGGTGCGCAGCGGTCGCTACGACTTCACGGTCGTCCCGCGGTGGTGGTGCGACTCACCACGGCCGCTGAGCACCGAGGCAGACTGCCGGGGGTGCAGCCGCCGGCCACCAGTCCGTCCCGCCAGGCCCTGCTCGATCGACTGGCCACCGAAGTCGACGCGCTCCCGGTGGACCCCTACGTCCGCGTCGGCGTCGACGGCGTCGACGGGGCCGGCAAGAGCGTCTTCGCCGGCGAGCTCACCGCCGCCCTGCGCGCCAGGGGCCGCACGGTGGTCCACGCCTCCGTCGACGGCTTCCACCACCCCCGTGCCCTGCGGCACGCGCGCGGCCCGCGCGACCCCGAGGGCTCCTACCGCGACTCCCACGACCTCGAAGCCCTGCGGAAGGAACTGCTCGGCCCGCTCGCCCCCGGTGGTCACGGCCTGCACCGCACCCGCGTCTTCGACGTCCGCACCGACACCCCGGACGTCGCCGAGCGGCAGCAGGCGGCACCGGGAACGATCCTGGTCGTCGACGGCGTCTTCCTGCACCGGCCCGAGCTGCGCGGGCGCTGGAGCTTCTCGCTGTGGCTGGAGGTGGAACGGGCCACCACCCTGCAGCGCTGCGTCGTGCGCGACGGGTCCGGCTCCGCCGACCTCAGCGCCGGTCCGGCACCGGGGCAGTGCCCTCCCGACCCACCTCCTGCAACCCCTCGGTCGTGACGCTCGTGGCGTCGTCACCGCCCGCCGAGCGTGCGGGCCGGCAGACCGGCCCCGGACATCAGCCCTGGCCCGCCGAAGCGATGAGCCACGGGTCCCGGTCGGAGTGCCGGACCAGCACGTACCCCCACCCGGGCATCCCGCCCGCCGTTCCCGTTCCGCCGTCGTCGGCGGTGTACGTCGCCTGCACCTGCACCGCCTGCGCGTAGGCCTTCAGCTCCTCAGCGCCCCACGTGGTGTCGTGGGTGGTGGCGGTGTCCGAGACCTCGACGTCGTCCAGGTCGGGGGCGTCGCCGTCCTGCCAGCCGTCCTGCGCCGCGAAACCCGGGGTCGACAGGACCGCTGCGGTGACCGCGTCGTCGTCCTGCACCGCGTGCAGGTAGTCGCGGACCACGTCGCTGGGCGGTTGCGAGGCGACGTGACGCTCGACCACGTCCGCCTCCGGCGTGGACGGGGGCGGTCCGCAGGCCGTCAGCGCAGCGACGGCCCCGGCGAGCAGGACGGGAAGACGTCTCACCCCTCCTGTGTAGCGCCCCCGGTGGGGCTGCGGCGTCACGTCCACGAACTCCCCGCCGCCCTGGCGCGGAACCGGCGCGCCGGCGGGGACGAGGACCTCGAGGACTGATCGTCGAGCGGTGCTGAGCGGCGGTTCCCCGTGCTCCTCGCACCGCTACGAGTCGGCCTCGACGAGGAGCGCACCGCGACGCGCGCGCCTCCTCCACCAGCGGCGCACCAGCAGCACCGCGGCAGCCGCGGCCGCCGCCAGCGCTGCCCACGCCCACCCGGCGTTGAGCAGGTAGCTGGTGAACCGCGCCACCGACTGCACCGCCGCACTCCGGTCCAGCCCACCCGAGGCGTTGGCGAAGGAGTCCAGCGCCCCGAAGGCGACGGCGAGCAGGGCGACGCCCAGCAGACGCCGGTGGGTCCTCATGCGATCACGCTACTGAGGTCACCCCGGTTCGTGACCGTTCCACCCGGTGCCGGGCGCCGGCCCCGGCGCTGTCCGTGGGCGCCGACGGAGCGCGTCAGGTGCAGCGGGTCGCTGCTGCCGCACCCGCCCGAGCACCGCCGCGCCGGCGGGCGGGTGCGGTGAGCACGACCAGGCTGGTCAGCAGGACGGCCGTGCCCACCCAGCCGAGGACCGGCAGCCGCTCGTGCAGGACGACGACGGCGGCGACGGCGGCGACGGCCGGCTCGATGAGGGACAGGGTGGTGGCGGTGCTGGCCGGGACCGCGGCCAGGCCACGCCCGAAGAGCACGTACCCGAGGAACATCGGCACCACCGCCAGGTAGGCGACGGCGGTGAAGGCCTGCGCCCCGGCCACGACCGGGCCGCCGGTGAGCAGCAGGACCGGCAGCAGCAGCACGCCACCCAGGCCGAACACCGCCCCCATGACCGGCCCGGCGGGCAGGCCCCGGCGCATCACCCGCGCCGCGCCCCAGGAGTACAGGGCGTACGTCACCCCGGCCAGCAGGGCGAGCGCGATGCCCAGCACGGCCCGGCCGCCGCCGGCGCTGCCCCCCGCCCCGGGGTGGGCCAGGCCCAGCAGCAGGACGCCGAGCACGCCGGTCGCCGCGCCCAGCGCCCACCGGCGGGTCAGGGGTCGCGCGTCCAGCACCCGCTCGATCAGCGCAGCGGCGACGGGTGCCGAGCCGATCGTGACGACGGTGCCCACCGCGACACCGGCCAGGTGCATGGAGGAGTAGAACGCCAGCGGGTAGACGGCCACGGCGCAGGCCGCGAGCAGCAGCGTGCGCCGCTGCGCCCGCAGGGCGGTGCGGTGCCGGCGCAGGCCCCCGAGCGCGGCGGCGGCCTGCAGCAGCCCGCCCACGCCCATCGCGGCCGCCCCGGCGGCCAGCGGCCCCACACCGGGGGCCAGCGCCGCCGCCGTCCCGGTGGTGCCCCACAGCGCAGCGGCGGCCAGCACGCACAGGGAGCCCCGGGTGGTGCCGCTGCCGGGCCCGCCCGTCACGCGGTGGTGCCCGCGGTGAGGGGGCCGACCAGTCGCGCGGCGATCTCCCGCGCGTGGTGCAGGCGCTGCGGGTCGCCCTCCAGGCCGCCGCGGGCCATCGCCCCCTCCAGCAGGAACGACAGGTGCTCCGCCGTCGCGGTGCAGGTGCCCGGCGGCAGGCCTGCCTCGAGCAGGTGGCCCTCCAGCAGCGCCTGGACCTCCTCCTTGTGCCGGCGCACCAGCTCCCGCCCGGGGGAGCCGGTGGGCAGCTCGGCGGCGGCGTTCAGCAGGCCGCAGCCGCGGAAACCGTGCCGGTACGCCTTCTCGGCGTGGTCGACGTAGGCGTCGAAGACCGCACCCACCCGCGCGGCCGGGTCGCCGGCTGCGGCCAGCCGGCGCCGGTACAGCCCCAGCCACTCCTCGTGCCGGGCGCGCAGGTGCGCCAGCACCAGCTCCTCCTTGGAGGCGAAGTTGTTGTAGAGGCTCATCCTGGCGACGCCCGCCTCGGCGATCACGGTCTCGATGCCGGTGGCGGCCACGCCGTGCGCGTAGAAGAGCTCGGCCGCGGCGCCCAGCAGGCGCTCGCGCGCCGGCACGCGCGGCGCACCCGGGCTCCGGTCGGCGGCACTGCTCGGACGTCCGGCCATCGGCTGCCCCCTTCAGTAGGTAGACCAGTCTACCTACCGGGGGAGGGGCGCGTGGTCCGCGGGACCGGTGGAGGTGCCGTCCGCGACACTCGACGTCACCGCTCGCCGGGCATACGGTGGGGGGCGGTTGTACCACCAGCCTCCGCCGACGCGCAGGGTCGACGACGACCCGGCGCCCGATGCACCGGAGGGTGCCCGTGCCTCTCCCCAGCGCCCCCAGCGCCCCCAGCGCCCCCAGCGCGCCCGTCGCGACCGGCGTGCTCGACCGCAGCGCCGGGTGCGACCTCGCCCACCTCGACCTGTCCCTGCGCTCCGGCCCCCGCGGAGGCCCCGCGCTGCTGCGCGCCTCCGGCGAGCTGGAGGCGTCGACCGCCGACCTCTTCCTCGGCGTCGTCGACAGCGCCCTGCGGCAGGGGTGCGCCGAGGTGGAGGTGGACCTCGCCGACGTCACCTTCTGCGACGTGCGCGGCATCGACGCGGTGCTCACCGCCCGCGCCCGCCTGCGCGCCGCCGGCGGTGAGCTGCACCTGCGGCAGGTGCAGCCCTTCCTGCACCACGTCTTCCGCCTGCTGCGCCTGGGCGAGGCCGTCGAGGGCTGAGGCGCGCCCGGTCGCCGGCCCGGCGGTGCGGGCGCCCGCGCTGACCGCGGGCGCCCGCCCCTCACCAGCGGGCGGTGTTCGGGCTGAAACCCGGGTCGACCGTGCGCATGTACCCGGTGTCGTCGCGGTCGCGCAGGCCGCAGCGCAGGTACTGCTCGTGCAGGCGCGCCAGCGCGTCGCGGTCCAGCTCCACGCCCAGCCCCGGCCCCGTCGGCACCCGCACGGAACCGTCGGCGAAGCCGAGGACGCCGGGGACCAC
>NZ_JBBBEM010000055.1:0-3952 GCF_037154035.1 Kineococcus sp. G2
CCCGCGCTGACCGCGGGCGCCCGCCCCTCACCAGCGGGCGGTGTTCGGGCTGAAACCCGGGTCGACCGTGCGCATGTACCCGGTGTCGTCGCGGTCGCGCAGGCCGCAGCGCAGGTACTGCTCGTGCAGGCGCGCCAGCGCGTCGCGGTCCAGCTCCACGCCCAGCCCCGGCCCCGTCGGCACCCGCACGGAACCGTCGGCGAAGCCGAGGACGCCGGGGACCACGACGTCGTCCTCGGCGAGCTTCCACGGCCAGTGCGTGTCGCACGCGTAGTCGAGGTTCGGGGTGGCCGCCGCCAGGTGCGTCATCGCCGCCAGGGAGATGCCCAGGTGCGAGTTGGAGTGCATGGACAGGCCCATCCCGAACACCTCGCAGATGCGGGCGAGGTCCTGCGAGCGGCGCAGCCCGCCCCAGAAGTGGTGGTCGGACAGCACCACCTGCACCGCGTCCGCGCGCACGGCGGGGGCGAGGTGGTCGAACGCGACGACGCACATGTTCGTCGCCAGCGGCACGTCGGTGCGCCGGTGCACCGCGGCCATCCCCTCGATGCCGGGGGTGGGGTCCTCCAGGTACTCCACGACGCCCTCCAGCGCCTCGGCCACCCGCACGGAGGTGTCCACGGTCCACGCCCCGTTGGGGTCCAGGCGCAGCGGCAGGTCGGCGAACTCCGAGCGCAGCGCGCGGATCGCCTCGATCTCCTGCTCCGGGGGGAAGACCCCGCCCTTGAGCTTGACGGCGGTGAACCCGAACTCGTCGACCATGCGCCGCGCCTGGCGCACCAGGCCCTCGGGGTCCAGGGCCGCGCCCCAGTCGTCCCCGCCGCCGTCCCCGCGGGTGCCGGGGTGCGCCTCCCACTTGTAGAACAGGTAGGCGCTGTACGGCACCGCCTCGCGCACGGCGCCGCCGAGCAGGTCGCTGACGGGGCGGCCCAGCAGGCGGCCCTGCACGTCCAGGGCGGCCACCTCGAAGGGGGACAGGACGCGGTTCAGGGTGCTGGAGGTGGTGACCTGCCCGCCCATGCCGTGCCCGCCGGTGCTGGTGTCGCGCGCCAGCACGGCGGCCACCCGGGCGGCCATGGCGTTCAGGTCGAACACGTCGGCACCGACGAGGCCGGCGGCCGCGGCCCGCACGCGCGCCAGGTGCGCGGCGTCGCCGTACGTCTCACCCAGGCCGGTGCCGTCCTCGGTGTGCACCTCCACGACCGTGCGCAGCGCGAACGGCTCGTGGACGCCGACGTTGTTCAGCAGCGGCAGGTCCCGGAACGCGACGGGGGTGACGTCGACGCGGGTGATGCGGTTGCGGGGGCGGTCCCCCGGCGTGTCGGCTCCGGCGGGCAGGGCCTCGGTGGCGGTCATGGCGTCCTTCGTCGTCGGCAGGAGGCGCGGGCGGCTCGCCGGGAGCCTGCCACACCCGCCCGACCGGGTCCACGGACGCCGGTCACGACCGGCGACGAGGCCGGTGCCCGGGTCAGCGCTCCGCGCGCAGCGCCTCGACCAGCTCCGGCAGCACGGCGGCCGCGTCCTCGTGCGGCACCTGGCAGGTGCCGGCGGCCACGTGCCCGCCGCCGCCGTGCGCCAGGCACACCGCGCCCACGTCCGCCGGCGAGGTGCGGTCCACGATGGACTTGCCGATGGCGAACACCGTGTTCTGCTTCGCGCGGCCCCACATCACGTGGATCGACACGCGCGCGGCGGGGAACAGCGCGTACACCAGGAAGCGGTTGCCGGCGTGGATGACGTCCTCGTCGCGCAGGTCCAGCACCGCCACGTCGCCGTGCAGGGTGGTGACGCGCTCCAGCTGGGCGCGGAACAGCTCCGCCTGCGAGCGGTACAGGTCCACGCGCTCGGCGACGTCCGGCAGGGCGAGGATCTCGTCGACGTCCTGGTACGTCATGCAGTGCTCGATGAGCTGCATCATCAGCTGGTAGTTCGAGATGCGGAAGTCGCGGAAGCGCCCCAGGCCGGTGCGGCTGTCCATGAGGAAGTTCAGCAGCGTCCAGCCGGTCGGCTCCAGGATCTCGGAGACGTCGTACGCGGCGGAGTCCGCCTGGTCCACGGCCCGCATCAGCTCGTCGGAGATCTTCGGGAAGCGCTGCGCGCCGCCGAAGAACTCGAACACGACGCGCGCCGCGGACGGGGCGTCGGCGTCGATGACGTGGTTGCCCGCCCCGGCGCTGCGCAGCGTCTCGGAGTGGTGGTGGTCGAACACCACCCGGGCGCGCGGGTCGTGCGGCAGGTTCGTCAGGACGTCCCGCGCCGTGATCTCCACCGTGCCGTCCTGCACGTCCTTGGGGTGCACGAACGTGATCTCGTCGACCAGGTCGAGCTGGCGCAGCAGCACCGCGCACACCAGCCCGTCGAAGTCGCTGCGCGTCACCAGCCGGTAGGGGCCGGCGGTCAGGAGGGCGTCCGGAGAGGTCACGGGGACCTCATCGGCACGTCACCGCTGCACCTTGAGGTCCTGCGGGAGGATCGCACCGTGACGCCCGCGCCCTCCAGCCGCCCCGCCCGCGAGCCGACGACACCCGCGTGGAGGGTGCAGCGGTGAACGGGCCACCGGACCTGTTCACGACGATCTTCGTGGCGTCGCCGGTGCCGATCGGACTGTGCGAGGACGGCGTCTTCATCGCCGTCAACCCCGCGCTGTGCGAGTTGTTCGCGCGCCCCGAGGCGGAGCTGCTCGGCTCCTCCACCGTGCCGTTCACCCACCCCGACGACCTGCACACCAACCGGGACATCGGCGGGGTGCTCGCGGCCGCCCGGGCGCGCGGCGAGAGCGCCGTGCAGCTGGAGAAGCGCTACGTGCGGCCCGACGGGGAGGTCGTGTGGGCGTGGCTGACGGTGACGATGACGTCCGGGCCGAACGGCGAGGAGTGGACGCTCATCCACCCGCAGGACGTCACCGACCGCAAGGCCGCCGAGTCCGCGCTGCGCCGCTCCGAGGCCCGCTCCGCCGCGCTGAACCGCATCGCCCGGTGCGTCCAGGAGCGCCGGGACCCGCGGCAGGAGGTGGTCGACTCGGCCCACGCCCTGGCCGGTGGCTGCCTGGCCGCCCTCCTCGAGCCGCGCGACGCGGGGGGTGGCGCCGGTGACGGGGCGGGGGTGCTGGAGGTGACGGCCGCGTCCGTCCCCGGCGTCGTGGGTGCGCTCGTGCCGCTGCGCTCGCGCTCCTGGACCGCCGAGGCCCACCGCTCCGGCGAGGTGGTGCTCGTGCCCGACGCGGCCGGGGACCCGCGCGGCAGGCACGAACCCCCGGGGACCGCGCGGGCCCGCTCGCTGGTGTGCTGCCCGCTGACCACGCCGGGCGGGGTGGCGGCGGTCCTGCTGGTGTGCTGGGACCGGGCCGTCGCGGCACCCGGGGACGAGGCCGTGCAGGCCGTGCTGCAGCTGGCCGACGGGGCGGCGGTGGCGCTGGGGCACGCGCGCCTGGTGGCCGAGCTGGAGGCCTCGGCCACCACCGACGCGCTCACCGGCCTGCCGAACCGCCGGGGCTGGGACGAGCACCTCTCCCACCTCGCCGCGGTCTGCGAGCGCGGTGGTGAACCGCTGACCGTCGCGGTGCTCGACGTGGACCGGTTCAAGGCCTACAACGACGCCGAGGGGCACCTGGCCGGGGACCGGCTGCTGGCCGAGGTGGCGCGCAGGGTGCGCGCCGAACTGCGCACGGGTGACGTCGTCGCGCGCTGGGGCGGTGAGGAGTTCACCATCGCCCTGCCCGGCTGCCCCGCCGACGCCGCTCGCGTCCTCCTGGAACGGGTGCGCCTGGCCGTGCGGACGGCACGCGGCTGCAGCATCGGGTTCGCCACCCGGTCCGGCGCCGAGGGTCCCGAGGCTCTGCTGCGGCGAGCCGACGAAGCGTTGTACGCGGCCAAGCGGGCCGGCCGGGACCGGGTCGTGGACGCGGCGAGCCGCTGAGTGACTGTTTCAGATGTGTGGTGAGGGCTGCGCCGGC
>NZ_JBBBEM010000056.1:0-39484 GCF_037154035.1 Kineococcus sp. G2
GTCGGCCGGCGGGGTCGGCCGGCGGGGTCGGCCGGCGGGGTGGGCGCCGTCAGCGGCGCAGCTCCTCCAGCTCCCACGTGCGCGCGTGCTGCTCCGCACCGGCCGAGCACGTCAGGCGCGCCGCCGGGGCCCGGCCCTCGCGCAGGTCCACCTCCAGCGGGGCGCCCGAGACGTCGAGGCGCACCCGCCAGCGCACCGCTCCCCCGGGCCCGTCCGGCAGCCGTTCCGCCCGCAGCGGGGTGAACGCGTCCAGGGCGTCCACGTCGTCCAGGCCGTCCGCGCCCAGCACCAGGCGCGCGTGCGCCTCGGCGGCCTGCACCACCACCGCGTCCCCGCAGCGTCCGCGCAGCTTGCCCGGCAGCACCCGGCCGTCGCGCACGGCGGCCAGCAGAGCGGCGGCGTCGCCGGACTGGACGTGGCCGTGGACCGCACCGCCGGGCAGGGCGAGCACGGTCGCGGCGAAGCGGTCCCCACCCAGGTGGGAGCACTCCCACACCGCTTCGGGTTCCAGCGCGGCCAGGGCGGTGACCACGGGACGGCCCCGCACCGCGCAGCACCAGTCCTTGCGGCCGTGCGTGCACACCAGCAGCAGCGGCCCGGTGGCCTCCGCCCAGCCGTCGTCCGCGGCGACGGCGTCCACCAGCCCGTCGGGCGGCGCGAGGCGGGTGCGCAACCGGGTGCGGCCGCGACGGCAGTCGGCCAGGAACAGCCGCCGCGGACCGCCGGGGTCGCGACCGGCGGCGTCGGGGCGGCGCACCAGCAGCAGCTTCACGCCCAGGGCGGCGGCCGCCTCGCGCAGGCGGGCCGTGGTCGCCTCGCCCAGCCGGGACGCCGGCACCGCGCCCGGACCCCACGGTCCCGGCTCCTCCACCAGGAGGTAGCCGCGCACCGGCGTGGCGGTGCCCAGCAGCTGGTCGCGGTCCTCCTGCGCCCGCGCGGCGCAGGAGAACCGCTCGCCGGGAGCGGCACCACCGGGGCCGCCAGTGCTCAGGCCGGCCCCGCGGGCAGCAGCACGTTCTCGCGCAGCAGGCGGCGCAGCACCACGAGCGCGTCGTCCTCGTCCACCCCGGTCCCCGCGGCCGCGAGCTCACCGGCCGACGTGGTCGCCGAGGCCAGCACGTGCTCCAGGGCGGGGCGCACCCAGCCGGGGAAGGCCACGCGCCGGTCGGGCAGGACCAGCTCGACGCGCTCACCGGCGCCGGTCAGCCGCGTCGTCAGCCCGCGGCGCGGGCGCAGGCGCGTGCCGGCGGTCAGCGTCCGCGCGGTGGCGTCCTGCGCGAGCGCCCCCACCGGCTCGGCGGGCACCGCGCGCTCGCGGCGGCGCTGCACGAGCCGGCGCACGGCCGCCTCGTCCAGGCCCTCCAGCCAGCGCGCGGCGGCGGCGCGGAACCCCTCGACGTCCACGTCCTGGCCGGGCAGCGGCAGGGCGCGGCGCAGGGCCACGTCGTCGCGGCCGGCGGAGGCGACGGCGTCGGAGAGCACGTCGGCCCACGTGGTCGCCAGCAGCCCCACCGTCAGGTGCACCGAGCGCTCGTCGGTGGTGCGGGCCGAGTGCAGCCACCCGCGCGGCAGGTACAGGGCGTCGCCGGGTTCCAGCACCGTGTCGATGACCGGGGCGCGCCCGCCGACGGGGTCCGGGCCCAGCGCCTTCGACGGCTGCGACTTCAGCGGCAGCTCCACCGCCGGCGGGTGGATCGTCCAGTGCTTGCGGCCGTCCACCTGGAGCACGACCACGTCGTGGGTGTCGTGGTGGGGCTTGAACCCCTGCGCGCCCGGCGGGGTGACGTAGACGTTGACCTGGCACTGGTGGCCCAGCTCGGCGGCCAGGTCCGCGCAGAACGCCGCCAGCGGCGGCCAGGTGCGGTGCAGGGCCTGCAGCACGATCGTCGCCCCGTCCGCGAAGGAGCGGGCGATCCCGTCGCTGTCGGGCAGGTCGTGCAGCTGCTGGTTGCCGGCGACGGCGCTGCGGGTGAAGGCGCTGCGCGGCAGGTTCACGCCGTCCTTGACCATCGTGAAGAACGGGGTGCGCAGCGCGCGCGGGCCCAGCAGCTCGTCGACGGCGGCGGTGGAGAGCAGGTCGCCGAAGTCGGCGCGCCCGCCCTGGGCGGAGCGCTCCGCGGCCCGCACCAGCAGCGGCCGGGAGTTCCAGTGCTCGGTGGCGATCGAGCCGGCCGCCGCGCCGAAGCAGCGCGCGAGCGCCGACGCGCCCGGCGCCGCCCCCTGGGTGGGGACGGCGCCGGGACGGGTGGGAGCCAGCGTCACGTCAGCTCCCGGCGGGGTCGGAACCGGCCGGGTCCGAGCCGGAGGGGTCCACCTGGGTGGAGTCGCTGTCACCGGAGTCGGCGTCGCCGCCCTCACCGCCGGCGGGGTCCACACCCGCCGCGTCCGAGCCCGAGGGGTCGACCTGCGTGGCGTCGCTGTCGCCCGAGTCGGCGTCGCCGCCGCCACCGGCGCCGAGGGGGGTGGTGGTGATGTCGTCGTCGCTGAGGTTGCTCATGCGCGCGAGCCTCCCACCGGGCGCACCGCCCCGCACGCCGGCCCCGGGTCCGCGCGCGCCATCCTGGGCCGGTGCCCGAGACGCCCTCCCCCGCTCCCGTCCTCGCCGTCGTGACGACCGGCGGGACGATCGCCAGCACCCGCGACGAGCACGGGGTGAGCACGCCCTCCCTCGGGGGGGCCGGGCTGCTCGCGGACGCCGTCCCGGGGGTGCGGGTGCGGGTGGTGGAGGCGCTGCGCGCGGACTCCTCCAGCCTGACCCTCGCCGACGCCGCCCGGGTGCGGGCGGCCGTCGCGGGCGCCCTGGCCGACGCGGACGTGGCGGCGGTGGCGGTGCTGCACGGCACGGACTCGATGGAGGAGACCGCCTACCTGCTGGACCTGCACCACGACGACGTCCGGCCCGTGGTGCTCACCGGCGCGCAGCGCACCGCGGACGACCCGGAACCCGACGGGCCCGGCAACGTCGCCCTCGCCGTCCGGACGGCGCTGGACCCGGCCGCCCGCGGGCGCGGCGTGCTGGTGGCGTTCGGCGGCCGGGTGCACCCGGCGGCGGGGCTCACCAAACGGCACACCACGGACCTCGACGCGTTCTCCTCGCCCGCGCCACCGCTTCCGCGCGCCGAGCCGCTGCCGTGGACGGACGCGCCCTGGCCGCGGGTGGACGTGGTGGCCGTCTCCCCCGGTGGCGACGGGGTGCTGGTGGACGCCGCGCTCGCCGCGGGGGCGCACGGCGTCGTGCTGCAGGCGCTGGGTTCCGGCAACGCCAGCGCCGCCGTCGTGGAGGCGGTGCACCGCTGCACCGCTGCCGGCGCGGCCGTGGTCGTCACCACGCGCGTGGCCGCCGGGCCGGTGAGCACGGGGTACGGCGGCGGGGGCGGTGGGCACGACCTCGCCGCGGCGGGTGCGGTCCCCTCCGGCCCGCTGCGGGCCGGGCAGGCGCGGGTGCTGCTGGCCTGCCTGCTGCGCGCCGGTGCCGGCGCGGACGAGGTGCGCGAGCGGTTCCGCCGGCTCGGCGGGGACGTGGAGCCCCGCTGAGCGGGAGCGCACTAACCTGCGGAACCCCGACTGCGATGGAGGACCGTTGACCGACGCCCCGCCCCCCGGCGCGCCCGTGCCCGACCCGCTCGTGGAGCAGCGCGCCGACCCGTTCATCACCCCGCCGGTGGACGGGACGTACTACTTCACCGGCTCGGTGCCGGAGTACGACCGCGTCGTGGTGCGCGGGTCGTCCACGATCGCGGGGCTGCGCACGGCGCCCGAGACGGTCGTGTGGCGCCGGCCCGCGAGCGGCCCGATGGGCGGGCACGTGTGGGCGCCGGAGCTGCACCGGATCGACGGCCGCTGGTACGTCTACTTCGCGGCCGGCGACTCCGACGACGTCTTCGCCATCCGGATGTACGTCATCGAGTCCGCGCTGGCCGATCCGCGCGACCCGGACGGCTGGGGGGAACCGCAGGAGGTGACCACCCCGTTCGGCTCGTTCAAGCTGGACGCCACCACGTTCGAGCACCGCGGGCGGCGCTACTACCTGTGGGCGCAGCGCGAACCCGGGATCGACGTGAACTCCAGCCTCTACATCGCCCCCATGGCCTCCCCGACCGCGCTGGGCGGCGAGCCGGTGCGCATCGCGACGCCGACCCTGCCGTGGGAGGTGCAGGGGTTCGCGGTCAACGAGGGCCCGGCGGTGCTGGTGCGGGGCGGTCGCGTCTTCGTGACGTTCTCCGCCAGCGCCACCGACGAGAGGTACTGCGTGGGTCTGCTGACCGCCGACGAGGACGCCGACCTTCTGGACGCCGCGTCCTGGCGCAAGCACCCCGAGCCGGTGTTCACCACGAGGGCGGAGGTGAACCGGTACGGGCCGGGCCACAACTCCTTCACCGTGGCCGAGGACGGGGTGACCGACCTGTTCGTCTTCCACGCGCGCGACTACCCGGGGTTCCACGGCGAGGACCCGCTGTACGACCCGAACCGGCACGCGCGCGTGCAGCCGCTGTCCTGGAACGCCGACGGCACCCCGGCGTTCGAGGTCCCGGCGCCCTGACAGCGGGCCGGTGGTGCGCCGCGTCCCCCGCCGCGCAGGACGCGGCGCGCACCGCCCCCCGCCCGGCCCGCGCCCCGGCGCTACCGCGGTCCCGGATCCCCGCCGTCCGCGGCGCGCGCTCGCCAGCGGGCCGCGAGGACCTCGGCGGGCTCGGGCCGGCCGATGTGGAAGCCCTGCGCGCACTCGCAGCCGATCTCGGCGAGCATCGCCAGTTCCTCGGCCCGCTCCACCCCCTCCGCGACGCAGGTCATCCCGAACTCCTGCGCGAGGCCGCACACGGCCGCGACGAGGGCGATGTCGCGCGATCCCGGGGTCACCCCGCTGACGAACGAGCGGTCCACCTTCAGCTGCTGCACGGGCAGGTAGCGCAGGTAGGCGAGGGAGGAGTAACCGGTTCCGAAGTCGTCGATGGACAGGCCGACGCCGAGGGAACTCAGGGCCTCGACCGCCTCGCTCATGCTCGAGCGCTCCGACATCAGCGTCGTCTCGGTGATCTCCAGGCTCAGCTCCGACGGGGCGACGCCGTTCCGCTTCAGGACGCGCTGGACCGTGCCGACGAGGGTGGGGCTGCCGAGCTGCTGCGGGGAGAGGTTGACCGCCATGCGGAAACCCGGCGGCAGGTGCCCCTGGTCCTTCCAGTCGCGCAGCTGGCGCAGGGCCTCGTCCAGGACCCACTCGCCCAGCGGGACGATGAAGCCGGTGTCCTCGGCCAGCGGGACGAACTCGTCCGGCGGGACCCGTCCGACGCCGGGCCGGTCCCAGCGCAGCAGCGCCTCGACACCGCGCAGCCCACCGGTGGGGACGTCGACGATCGGCTGGTAGTGCAGGGACAGCTCTCCCCGGCCCGCTCCCCGGCGCAGCGCCTGCTCGGTGTCCAGGTGGCGCAGGGCCTGGTACCGCAGGCCCGCCTCGAAGCGGGAGGCCCGGTTGCGGCCCTTCGCCTTGGCCAGGTACATCGCGCTGTCCGCCTCGCGGAGCAGGTCCGCCGGGCTGTGGTGATCCTGGGCGGTGGTCACCCCGATGGAGGCGGTGATGCGCAGTTCCCGCCCCTCGATCCGGACCGGTTCCTGGAAGGCGTCGACGATGCGCTGGGCGAGCGCGCCGGCGGCCGGGCCAGCGGTGTCCTCGCACAGGACCATGAACTCGTCACCGCCCAGCCGGGCGACGGTGTCGCCCGCCCGGGCCGCGCTCTCGAGGCGGTGCGCCGCGTGCAGCAGCAGGGTGTCCCCCACGTCGTGACCCAGGGAGTCGTTGACGAGCTTGAACCTGTCCAGGTCGATGAACAGCAGCGCCACCGGCACCCCTCGCCGGTGCCGGTCGAGGGCGTGCCCGAGCCGGTCCATGAACAGGCGCCGGTTGGGCAGGCCCGTCAGGGCGTCGTGCAGACCCAGGTGCGCCAGCCGGCTCTCGGCGCGCCGCAGCAGGACCGCGTCGATGTCGCGGCGCAGCTCGCAGGCCTCGGAGACCTCCACGGGGTCCCAGGGCAGGCTGCGACCGGAGACGCTCTGCCGCCAGGTGGAGAAGGAGTTGCGCGGGGACAGCGGCGTGTCGCGGTTGCGCACCGACTGGTCGCCGAGCCAGTCCAGGGTCTGCACCACCTCGCGGCGGAACCAGACCAGGTAGTCGCGATCGCCTCCGAAGGGCACGAACACCAGGCCCGCCGCCGACGGCAGCAGCTCGGCGAGGTCGGGCCGTTCCACGGCCAGCGCGTCGCTGACGAGGGGGAAGTCCCCCTCCTCGGTGCTGCGCAGCCGCTCCACGACCGCCAGCACCTCAGCCGGTGGTGGCGGCTCACCCACCGAGGAGAACTCCTCCTCCAGCGAGACGACCGCGCCGTCCGCGGCGACGAGGTCGAGCAGGGTGGTCTCCCCGCGGACCAGGCCGTCGGCGACGCCCTCGGCACCGACCATCTGCTCCACCAGGCGCGTGCGGACGTGCTGGACCCGCAGGCGCCTGCTCAGCCGCCGGGTCTCGTGCAGCGCGGCGAGCCGGGAGGTGAGCTGCTGCGCGAGGACCTCGCAGGCCTGGCGCAGGGGGTGGGGGACGTGCCGGGCGCGCCGGTCCCCGCAGGAGACCATCCCGATCAGCTCGCCGTCGTGGACCAGGGGCAGCGACATGCTGGCGCCGACCCCCATGTTGCGCATGAACTGCACGTGGTGCGGCGACACGGCCCGCAGGTGGGCGCGGCTCAGGTCCAGGGGCGTCGTGTCGTCGCCACCGGCGGTGCCGGCCAGGCGCAGCAGGGGGGCCGGCCCCTCCGGGCCGAGGACGATGTGCCGCGAGGGTTGCTGCAGGTACAGGCGGCGGGCCTGGGCGGGGATGTCGGAAGCCGGGTAGTGCAGCCCGAGGTAGGGCTCGACGTCCTCGGCGCGGTCCTCGGCCACCACCTCACCGTGCCCGTCGGGGTGGAAGTGGTACACCATCACCCGGTCGAAGCCGGTGAGGCGGCGGACCTCCCGCGCCGTCGCCGCGCGGACCTCCTCGACCGTGCTGCTGCGGACGAGGCGGCCCGTGGCCGCGTGCAGGTCGGCCAGGAGCCGGGCCGGGGACTCGGTACCGGCGGGTTCGACCTCCACGACCAGCAGCGGCCCGGAGGTGTGGGCGCTGACGTCGACGGCGCGACCGCCGACCCTGGCGCGCAGCACCGGGACCTCACCGTCGTCCGCGGCGGCGAGGGCGCTGCGCAACCGCCGTGCGCACCCCGGCCCGACGGCGGCCTCGAGCGGGTGCCCCAGGACGGCGTGCACCTGCGCACCGAGCAGCTGCCGGCAGTTGGCGCTGACCTGGAGCACCTCGAAGGTGTCCGGATCGGCCGCCACCAGCACGCCGTGCGGCTGGACGGCCCCGGGGACGTGGAGCGGTTCGCGGACGCACTCGGCCAGCCGCTCCTGCTCGTCCGCGGACAGCAGGTCCTCGACCCGGTGCACGCCGCTCACGGGGTGCGTGCCCAGCACGCCGCGGCCTCCGGTGCCACCACGCCCACCCCCGTCCACGCGCGGTCTTCCACCGCGTCCAGCGACACTACTGAACGCGGCGGAGCAGTGCCTCGGCGGACGGCGTCCTGCTCGACACCCCCGAGGCCGAGGGTCTTCTCCTGGGACGAGCGCGCCCCCGCGTCCCGGGAGGGACGCGGGGGCGCGGGACTCGCCGGGTCAGCGTGCGGCGGAACCCTCGACGTAGTCGGAGTCGTCCGACTTCACCCACGCCATGAGCTTGCGCAGCTCGCGGCCGGTGGCCTCGATCGGGTGCTGCTCGGCCTCGGCGCGCAGGCGCTTGAACTCCGGGGCGCCGGCGTCCTGGTCCTCGATGAAGCGCTGGGCGAAGGTGCCGTCCTGGATGTCCTTCAGGACCTCCTTCATGCGCTCCTTCACCGAGGCGTCGATGACGCGCGGGCCGGAGACGTAGTCGCCCCACTCCGCGGTGTCCGAGACGCTCCAGCGCTGCTTGGCGATGCCGCCCTCGTACATGAGGTCGACGATGAGCTTCAGCTCGTGCAGGCACTCGAAGTAGGCGACCTCCGGCTGGTAGCCGGCCTCGGTGAGGACCTCGAAACCGGTCTGCACGAGCGCGGAGGCGCCGCCGCACAGGACGGCCTGCTCGCCGAACAGGTCGGTCTCGGTCTCCTCGGTGAAGGTGGTCTTGATGCCGCCGGCGCGCAGGCCGCCGATCGCCTTGGCGTAGGCGAGCGCCAGGTCCCAGGCGCCACCGGTGGCGTCCTGCTCCACGGCGACGATGACCGGCACGCCGCGGCCGTCGACGTACTCGCGGCGCACCAGGTGGCCCGGGCCCTTGGGGGCGACCATGACGACGTCGACGTCCGCCGGGGGCTTGATGTAGCCGAAGCGGATGTTGAAGCCGTGGCTGAAGAACAGCGCCTTGCCGGCGGTGAGGTTCGGCTCGATCGCCTCGGCGTACAGACCGCGCTGCAGGTGGTCCGGCACCAGCACCATGATGACGTCGGCGGCCTTGGACGCCTCGAACGGCGTCAGCACCTGCAGGCCCTGCTCCTCGGCCTTGGCGCGGCTCTTGGAGCCCTCCTTCAGGCCGACGACGACGTCGACGCCGGAGTCGCGCAGCGACAGGGCGTGGGCGTGGCCCTGGCTGCCGAAGCCCAGGACCGCCACCTTCCTACCGGTGATCTTGGCCAGGTCGGCGTCGTCGTCGTAGAACATCTCGGCCACGTGGGGTTCTCTCCTCGTCGGTTTCGTTCGGGTCGGTGGTTCGGGTCAGGCCGAGCGCAGGGCGCGGTCGGAGATGGCCCGGCCGCCGCGCGCCAGCGCGACGGAGCCGGACTGGACGAGCTCGCGGATGCCGAACGGCTCCAGCACCCGCAGCAGCGCCGCGAGCTTGTCGGGGCTGCCGGTGGCCTCGACGGTCACCGCGTCGGGCGAGACGTCGACGACGCGGGCTCGGAAGAGCGCCACGGTGTCGACCACCTCGCCGCGCGCGGCGGCGTCGGCGCGGACCTTCACGAGCAGCAGCTCGCGCTGGACCGAGGCGTCGTCCTCGAGCTCGACGATCTTCAACACGTTGACCAGCTTGTTGAGCTGCTTGGTCACCTGCTCCAGGGGCTGCGACTCCACGTCGACGACGATGGTCATCCGGGAGATCTCGCTGCGCTCGGTCGGTCCGACCGTGAGGGAGTGGATGTTGAAGTTCCTGCGCGCGAACAGGGACGTGATGCGCATCAGCACGCCGGGCCGGTTCTCGACCAGGACGGACAGGGTGTGGCGGCTCATCAGGAGATCACCTTCTGCGCGGCGGGGTCGTCGGTGGACACGCCGTCGCTGTCGGCCTCACGGTCCCACTCGGGGGACAGCCCGCGGGCGTACTGGATCTGGTCGTTGCTCACGCCGGCGGCGACCATCGGCCACACCATGGCGTCGCGGTGCACGCGGAAGTCGATGACGACGGGCACGTCGTCGATCTCCATGGCCTTGCGGATGGTGGCGTCGACGTCCTCGGGCCGCTCGCAGCGCAGGCCGACGCAGCCGTAGGCGTCGGCGAGCTTGACGAAGTCCGGCACCGGCGCGGAGTGCGCCGAGTGGTCCCCGGAGTGCAGGTCGGTGTTGGAGTAGCGCTCGGAGTAGAACAGCGTCTGCCACTGGCGGACCATGCCGAGGCTGGAGTTGTTGATGATCGCCACCTTCACGGGGATCCCGTTGAGGGTGCAGGTGGCCAGCTCCTGGTTGGTCATCTGGAAGCAGCCGTCGCCGTCGATGGCCCACACCACCGCGTCGGGGCGGCCGACCTTGGCGCCCATGGCCGCGGGCACCGCGTACCCCATGGTCCCCAGGCCGCCGGAGTTCAGCCAGGTGCGCGGGTTCTCGTACTTCACGAACTGCGCGGACCACATCTGGTGCTGGCCCACGCCGGAGACGTAGACGGCCTCCGGGCCGGCGATGGCGCCGATGCGCTCGATGACGTGCTGCGGGGACAGCGTGCCGTCGCCGGGCTCGGTGTAGCCCAGCGGGTACGTGGTGCGCCACGCGTCGGTCTGCGCGGTCCAGGCGCTGATGTCCGCGCGGCCGTTCGCCTCGAACTCGGCGGCCACCGCGGTGGCGAGCTCGGCCAGGACGAGCTTGGCGTCACCGACGATCGGCACGTCCACGGCGCGGTTCTTGCCGATCTCGGCGGGGTCGATGTCGGCGTGGATCACCTTGGCGCCGGGGGCGAAGCTGGACAGCTCACCGGTGACGCGGTCGTCGAAGCGGGCGCCGAGGGTGATGAGCAGGTCGGACTTCTGCAGCGCCGCCACGGCCGCGACGGTGCCGTGCATGCCGGGCATGCCCAGGTTCGTCGGGTGCGAGTCGGGCAGTGCGCCGCGGGCCATGAGGGTGGTCACGGCCGGGATGCCCGTCAGGTCCGCCAGGGCGCGCATCTCCGGCGCGGCGTCGGCCTTGATCACGCCACCGCCGACGTAGAACACCGGGCGCTCAGCGGCGGCGATGAGCCGGGCGGCCTCCTTGACCTGCTTGCCGTGCGGGCGCACGACGGGGCGGTAGCCGGGCAGGTCCACCGAGGTGGGCCACTCGAACGACGTGCGCGCCTGCAGCGCCGACTTGGCGACGTCCACGAGCACCGGGCCGGGACGGCCGGTGGCCGCCAGGTGGAACGCCTCGGCGATGGTGCGCGGGATGTCGGCGGGGTCGGTCACCAGGTAGTTGTGCTTGGTGATCGGGATGGTGATGCCGGCGATGTCGGCTTCCTGGAAGGCGTCGGTGCCGATGGCGGCGGCGCCCACCTGGCCGGTGATGGCGACCATCGGGACGGAGTCCATGTTGGCGTCCGCGATGGGGGTGACGAGGTTCGTGGCGCCGGGACCGGAGGTGGCCATGCAGACCCCGACCTTGCCGGTGGCCACGGCGTAGCCCTCGGCGGCGTGCCCGGCGCCCTGCTCGTGGCGCACCAGGATGTGCCGCACGTGCGGGGAGTCCATCAGCGGGTCGTACGCGGGCAGGATCGCGCCGCCGGGGATGCCGAAGACGACCTCGACCCCTACCGCCTCGAGGGAACGGACCAGGCTCTGCGCGCCGGTGAGCGACGCGACGGGGAGCGTGGGGTCCAGCGGCAGGCCGTCGCGGCTCTGCTCACCGGCCGGCGGGGTGCTGATCGGCGGGGCGCTGATCGGCTCGTGGGCCATCTCGGTGTCCTCCTCGGCGGTGCGGCTCGGGTCCTGCGGTCGTCGGACGCGGCCGGCCGCTCGGTGCGCCGGACGCGAAAAGACCCCTGCGCCGCGAGGTGGGCGAGGGGTCGCGCGCTCGGCGGGTCGATCGTCGTCGACCTCAGCGGGCGCGCTGTCCGATGGCTACGAGGAACCGCATGCCCTGCACGGTAGTCGCCCCTCCCTGCGATGTCAGCCGAGGGCACCCCCTGTCTCAGATGGTGGACAACGAGTCCAGCTGCTGGACAGCGGGGCGCCCCCGGCCGGCCCGGGGGTCAGGTGCAGACCGCTCCCACCGAGGCCGAGCGCACCTGCTTGGCGTACTTGGCCAGCACGCCGCGCGTGAACACCGGGGGCAGCGGCTCCCAGCCCTCCCGCCGGCGCTCCAGCTCCGCGTCGTCGACGAGCACCCGGAGCGTCTTGCCCGCCACGTCCAGGCGGATCCGGTCGCCGTCGCGCACGAACGCGATCGGCCCGCCGTCGACGGCCTCGGGCGCGACGTGCCCCACGCACAGCCCCGTGGTGCCGCCGGAGAAGCGCCCGTCGGTCAGCAGCAGCACGTCCTTGCCCAGCCCGGCGCCCTTGATCGCGCCGGTGATGGCGAGCATCTCGCGCATGCCCGGGCCGCCCTTGGGGCCCTCGTACCGGATGACGACGACGTCGCCCGCGCCGATCGTGCCGTCCTCCAGGGCGTCCAGCGCCGCGCGCTCGCGCTCGAAGACCCGCGCGGTTCCCTCGAAGACCTCCGAGTCGAACCCGGCGCTCTTGACGACCGCGCCGCCCGGGGCGAGGTTGCCGGTCAGGATCGTGATGCCGCCGGTGCGGTGGATCGGGTCGTCCAGGGCGCGCAGCACCACGCCGTCGACGTCCGGCGGGGAGATCTCCGCGAGGTTCTCCGCCATCGTCCTGCCGGTCACCGTCAGGGTGTCCCCGTGCAGCAGTCCCGCGTCCAGCAGGGCCCGCATGACCACGGGGATGCCGCCGATGCGGTCCACGTCCACCATGACGTGCCGGCCGAAGGGCTTGAGGTCCCCCAGGTGCGGCACCCGCCCGGCGATGCGGTCGAAGTCCGCCAGCGTCAGGTCCACCTCCGCCTCGTAGGCGATGGCCAGCAGGTGCAGCACCGCGTTGGTGGAGCCGCCCAGCGCCATGACGACGGCGATGGCGTTCTCGAACGCCTCCTTCGTCATGATCTGCCGGGCGGTGATCCCGTTCGCCAGCAGGTTCACCACGGCCTGCCCGGAGCGGCGGGCGAACCCGTCGCGGCGGCGGTCCGTGGCCGGCGGCGCGGCGCTGCCGGGCAGCGACATGCCCAGCGCCTCGGCCGCGGCCGCCATGGTGTTCGCGGTGTACATGCCGCCGCACGCACCCTCGCCCGGGCAGATGGCGCGCTCGATGGTGTCCACGTCCTCGCGGGACATCAGCCCCCGCGCGCACGCCCCCACGGCCTCGAAGGCGTCGATGAGGGTGACCTCGTGCTCGCTGCCGTCGGACAGCTTCGCCCGGCCGGGCAGGATGGTGCCGGCGTAGAGGAAGACGCTGGCCAGGTCCAGGCGGGCGGCGGCCATGAGCATGCCGGGCAGGGACTTGTCGCACCCGGCCAGCAGCACCGAGCCGTCCAGGCGCTCGGCGCTGATGACCGTCTCCACCGAGTCGGCGATGACCTCGCGGCTGACGAGGGAGTAGTGCATGCCCTGGTGGCCCATGGAGATGCCGTCGGAGACGGAGATCGTCCCGAACTCCAGCGGGAACCCCTTCGCGGCGTGCACGCCGTCCTTGACGGCCTTCGCCAGGCGGTCCAGGGGCAGGTTGCAGGGGGTGATCTCGTTCCAGCTGGAGGCCACGCCGATCTGCGGCTTGACCCAGTCGTCGTCGCCCATGCCGACCGCGCGCAGCATCCCGCGCGAGGCCGTCGCCTCCAGGCCGTCGGTGACCTGGCGGCTGCGGGGCTTGATGTCCACGCCGGGGGCCGCGCGGGGGCCGTCGCCGTCCGCCTGCGCCGCCGGGGCGTTCGAGGGGGTGTCCTGGATCACGCGGCGAGTCTAGGCGCCGTTGCGCGACCCCGCCGGGTGCCGCCGGGCGGCCTCCGCGGCGCGGGAGGGCGGCGCGGGGCGTTGACCCGCCGCGCGCGGCCTCCCTAGGCTCCGCGGGCCGCCGTGGACGTCCACGGCGCTCCCCCACGACCGCGAAGGAGCGTCCCGTGACGCCCCCTGCCCCCCTGCGCTGGGCCGTGCTCGGCCCCGGCACCATCGCCCGCCGCTTCGCCTCGCAGCTGCCCGCCTCCGGGGCGGGGGCGATCGTGGCCGTCGGCAGCTCCGCCGCCGAGCGCGCGCGTGCGTTCGCCGACGAGGCCGCCCCCGGCGCGCGCACCGGCACCCACGACGAGGTCATCGCCGCCGACGACGTCGACGCCGTGTACGTCGCCACCGTGCACACCGCGCACGCACCCCTGGCGATCGCCGCGCTGCGCGCCGGCAAGCACGTGCTGTGCGAGAAGCCGCTGGCACCCAACCACGGCAGCGTCATGGCCGTCGTGGACGCCGCGCGCACGAGCGGCCGCGTCCTGGTGGAGGCGTACATGTACGCCTTCCACCCGCAGCAGCGCGCCCTGCTGGAACTGGTGCGCTCCGGCGCCGTCGGCCGGGTGCTGCACGTCGACGCGAGCTTCTCCTTCGCCGCCTCCCCCACCGGCCGCCTGTTCGACGCGGACCTGGCCGGTGGCGGGATCCTCGACGTGGGCGGGTACCCGGTGACGATGGCGCGGGCCGTGGCCGGTGCCGCGCTGGGCCGCCCGGCGGTGCTGACCTCGCTGCGCGGCGGCGGGAGGGTCGGCGCCACCGGCGTGGACGAGTGGGCGGTGGCCGCCCTGGAGTTCGACGGCGGGATCACCGCCACCGTGCGCAGCGGGGTCCGGCTGGCGGAACCCCCGGCGGTGGCGGTGCACGGCACCGCCGGCTCGATCCACCTGGCCGACCCGTGGGCGATCGGGGCCGGCACGGGCATCGTGGTGCGCCGCGCCGGTGAGGCGGAGCAGGTGCTGACGTTCGGCGAGGAGACCGAGGGGCACCTGCCCTACGCCGCCGAGGCCGCCGCGGTGGCCCGGCTGGCGCAGGCCGCCGGGCGGGGCGGGGACGTCTCCGCCGGTGCCGCGGAGCACTCCCTGGACGACGCGCTGGCCACCTCGGCGGTGCTGGACCGCTGGCGGGCCGCGGTCGGCGTGCGCTACCCGTTCGAGCGCGACACCGCGCCGATCCCGCCGGTCTCCGGGCTGCCGCTGCGCGTCGGAAGCCCGAACCCCATGCGGTACGGGAAGATCGACGGGGTCGCGAAGCCGTTGTCCCGCATCGTGATGGGTGTCGACAACCAGCCCGACCTCGCCCACGCCTCCGCGCTGTTCGACGCGTTCTGGGAGGCGGGCGGCACGACGTTCGACACCTCCTGGTGGTACGGGCAGGGCCGCTACGAGAAGCTGCTGGGGCAGTGGCTGACGAACCGCGGCCTGCACGACGAGGCGGTGGTCGTCGCCAAGGGCGGCCACACCCCCGAGTGCACCCCGCAGGGCATGACGTGGCAGCTGCTGGAGTCGCTGGAGAACCAGCAGCGCGGCAGCGCCGAGCTGTACCTGCTGCACCGCGACAACCCCGACGTGCCGGTCGGCGAGTTCGTTGACGTGCTCAACGAGCACGCCGACGCCGGCCGCATCGGCGCCTTCGGGGTCTCCAACTGGTCCAGGGAGCGGTTCGACGAGGCGAACGCCTGGGCGGCGGCCAACGGCAAGCGGGGTCTCTGCGCGCTCAGCAACCACTTCGGCCTGGCGGAGGCGCTGGACGTCCCCTGGGCGGGGTGCGAGCACGTCACCGACGCCGCCTCCAAGCGCTGGCTGACCGAGCGGCAGGTGCCGCTGCTGCCGTGGTCCTCGCAGGCCCGCGGGTTCTTCGCCCGTGCCGACCCGGCGGACCGCCGCGACGCGGACCTGGTGCGCTGCTACTACAGCGACGCGAACTTCGAGCGCAAGCGCCGCGCGGAGGAGCTGGCGGAGCGGCTGGGGGTGCCGGCGACCGCGGTGGCGCTGGCGTTCGTGCTGGCCCAGCCGTTCCCCACGTTCCCGATCGTGGGGCCGCGCAGCGTCGAGGAGCTGCGCTCCTCGATCGCCGCGCTCGGCGTGGAGCTGGACGAGGCGCAGGTGGCCCGGCTGGACCTGCGCGAGGGCTGAGGCGAGAGCACCCCCGGCGCGGGGAGGGCCCCGGCGCACCGCGCGCCGGGGCCCCGTCCGCAGCGGGTCAGCGGCGGGTCAGCCCCAGCTCGCGCAGCGGCTCGCGGACCTCCTCGGCGCGCCACCCCAGGCGGCCCTCGGTCCACGTCGGCGCCGGCAGCAGCCGGCGGCCGACGAGCTGGTGCAGGGTCGCCACCTCCACGTCGTAGCGGTGGCTGACCTGCAGCAGGGTGAGCTCGTCCATCGGTGCCTCTCCTCACCCCGGTGCGCGGCGGCCCCGGGCGTGCGTGCCCGCGGACCGGACGGCCGGCGGGTCTGGGTGGCCTGGCGCGGGTGGCGGGACAGGCACCACGATGGTAACGGCTCGCTCACCCGCTGCCCGGTCCCCGGCGAGCGGCTCCCGGGTGGGCGCGGCTGCGCGCACCCGGCCGGAGGGCTCTCAGCGGTGGCGCGCCGCTGAGAGGACGAGGCAGCGGCGGTGTGACGGCCGGGAAACGACCCCGAAACACGGATGGGCTGTCCTGGGCGCATGGCGCCCGAACCCCCCACCGACCCCGCCCGGCGGACGGTGCGCACGTCCTGCTCCTACTGCGGCGTCGGCTGCGGGATCGTCCTGCGGGTCGGGACCGACCCGGCCACCGGCAGGCGGTTCGTGGCGGGCGTCACCGGCGACAGGGAGCACCCGGCCAACGCGGGGCGGTTGTGCACCAAGGGCGCCACCAGCGCGCGCTTCGCGGCGGCCGACGGCCGCCTGGAGCGCGCGCACGTGCGCCCCGAGCGCGGCGCCGCACCGGTGGCGGCCGACCTGCACGAGGTGGTCCGCAGCACCGCGGCGCGGCTGCGCGCGATCGTCGACGAGCACGGCCCGGACGCCGTGGCGCTGTACGTGTCCGGGCAGATGTCGCTGGAGGCGCAGTACCTGGCGACCAAGCTGGCCAAGGGCTACCTGCGCACGCGCCACCTGGAGTCGAACTCGCGGTTGTGCATGGCCAGCGCCGGCGCCGGCTACAAGTCCTCCCTGGGCGCCGACGGCCCCCCGGGTTCCTACGACGACTTCGACCACGCCGACGTCTTCCTCGTCACCGGCTCGAACACGGCCGACTGCCACCCGGTCCTCTTCCTGCGCATGGCCGACCGGTTGAAGGCGGGCGCGAAGCTCATCGTGGTGGACCCGCGACGCACCACCACCGCCGAGCGCGCCGACCTGTTCCTGCAGATCCGCCCGGGCACCGACCTGGCGCTGCTGAACGGGTTGCTGCACCTGCTGGTCGAGGACGGGCACGTCGACCGGGGCTTCATCGACCGGTGGACCGAGGGGTGGGACGCCGTCGAGGCGATGCTCGCCGACTACTCCCCCGCCGCCGTCAGCGCGATCACCGGTGTGGCGCAGGAGGACCTGCGCACCGCCGCACGCTGGATCGGCGAGGCCGGGAACTGGATGTCGTGCTGGACGATGGGGCTGAACCAGAGCACCCACGGCACGTGGAACACCAACGCCCTGTGCAACCTGCACCTGGCGACCGGTGCGATCGGCCGGCGCGGCAGCGGCCCGTTCTCCCTGACCGGGCAGCCGAACGCGATGGGCGGGCGGGAGATGGGGTACATGGGCCCGGGGCTGCCCGGGCAGCGCTCCGTGCTCGCCGAGGAGGACCGGGCGTTCGCGGAGGACGCCTGGGGCCTGCCGCGCGGCACGATCCGCACCGACGTGGGCACCGGCACGATCGACGTGTTCGAGCGCATGGCGAGCGGTGAGGTCAAGGCCTGCTGGATCGTCTGCACCAACCCCGTCGCCTCGGTCGCCAACCGCCGCACCGTCGTCGAGGGGCTCGAGGCCGCCGAGCTGGTGATCTGCCAGGACGTGTTCGCCGACACCGAGACGACCGGGTACGCCGACGTGCTGCTGCCGGCGGCGCTGTGGGCGGAGTCCACGTACGTCACCGTGAACTCCGAGCGCACCCTGACGCTGCTGCCGCAGGCCGTCGACGCCCCCGGCGACGCGCTCCCGGACTGGCAGCTCATCGCGATGGTCGCCACCGAGCTGGGGTACGGCGAGGCGTTCTCGTTCTCCTCCTCCGAGGAGGTCTTCGACGAGCTGCGCCGCTTCGCGAACCCGGCCACCGGCTACGACCTGCGCGGCATCGACTACGCCAAGCTGCGCGGGGGCCCGGCGCAGTGGCCCAGCCCGCCCGGCGACGAGGGCCGGCGCAACCCGGTCCGCTACCGCGACGGCGACGGGTTCCGCTTCGCGACCCCGGACGGGCGGGCGCGGTTCCACGCCCGCCCGCACCTGGACCCCGCCGAGGTGCCCGACGACGAGCACCCGTTCCTGCTGAACACCGGCCGCCTGCCGCACCAGTGGCACACCATGACCAAGACCGGCAAGGTGCCCGAGCTGACGAAGCTGAACCCCGGGCCGTTCCTGGAGCTGCACCCCGAGGACGCCGGCGCGCTCGGCGCCGCCGAGGGTGACCTCGTCGAGCTCGCCTCCCGCCGCGGCCGCGCCGTCCTGCCCGCCCGCGTCAGCGACCGGGTGCGCCCCGGCACGTGCTTCGCGCCGTTCCACTGGAACGACTCCCACGGCGAGTACCTGGCCGTCAACGCCGTGACGAACGACGCGGTGGACCCCGTCTCGTTCCAGCCGGAGTTCAAGGCCTGCGCGGTGCGCCTGACCCGGGTCGGCCCCCGCCCGGACGCCCCGGCGGCGCAGCGGGCCCCCGCGCCGGCCCTCCTCGCGGCACCGGGCGCACCCCCGCCGCTGGACGAGGTGCAGCGCACCTACCTCGACGGCCTGCTGTGGGGGCGGCGGCAGGAGGGGGTCACGGGTGTGCCGGTGCTGCCGCCGTCCGCGCCGTTCGGCACCCGCACCCGCGCGTGGGTGGACGGGGTGCTCGCGGGGATGTTCTCCCGCGCGCCGGAGCGCGCCGCCGGCGAGTCCGCCGCACGCTCCGTGACGGTGCTGTGGGCCTCGCAGACGGGCGGTGCGGAGCAGCGCGCCGCGGATCTCGCCGAGCAGCTGCGCGCCGGCGGTTTCACCGTGGACCTGCGCGGCATGGACACCGCCGACCCGGCCGCCGTGGCGGGGGCGGGGACCGTCCTGGTGGTGACCAGCACCTTCGGCGACGGCGACGCCCCCGACAACGGCGCGGCCCTGTGGTCGGCGCTGAGCGCCCCGGACGCGCCCCGGCTGGAGGCCACCCGCTTCGCCGTGCTGGCGATGGGCGACTCCAGCTACGACGACTTCTGCGGGCACGGCCGCCGGCTCGACGCGCGCCTGGCCGAGCTGGGCGCCGCCCGCCTCGCCGAGCGCGCCGACTGCGAACCGGGCGAGG
Source organism: Kineococcus sp. G2 (assembly GCF_037154035.1). NCBI lineage: Bacteria > Bacillati > Actinomycetota > Actinomycetes > Kineosporiales > Kineosporiaceae > Kineococcus > Kineococcus sp. G2. Next base: position 18,747 of record NZ_JBBBEM010000056.1, read on the forward strand.
ACGAGAAGGCCGAGCGCTGGTTCCGCGCCGTCCTGGAGCGTCTGGGCCCGCCCGCGGCCGCCGCGCCCGGGCGCTCCGCGGTCCCCGCCCCGCGGGTGAGCACCGACCCCGTGGCCGGGCGCGAGCCGGCGCGCGGCGGCAGCCGGTGCACCCCGGTCAGCGCGCCGCTGGTGCGCAACGAGCGCCTGAACGCCCCCTCCTCCGACAAGGAGGTGCGCCGCTTCACCCTCGCCCTGCCCGAGGGCGTCACCTACCGCGCCGGCGACGCGCTGGGCGTGCTGGCCGCCAACGACGGGACCGAGGTGGAGGAGTTCCTGCGCGCCACCGGGCTGCCCGGCGACGGCGCGGTGCACCTGGAGGGCGTCGGGGAGACGAGCTGGCGCGAGGCCGCCACCCGGCACCTGGACCTGCGGCGGGCCGGCCCCGAGCTGCTGGGGCTGGTGGCGGCTCGCTCGCGCGGCGGGGAGCTGGGCGGCCTGCTCGCCCCCGAGCGGGCCGGGGAGCTGCGCACCTGGCTGCGCGGGCGCACGGTGGCCGAGCTCCTGGCCCGCTTCCCCGCGCGCGCCGAGCCCGAGGAGTGGACGGGCGCCCTCAAGCGGCTGCAGCCGCGCCAGTACTCCATCTCCTCCTCGCCGCTGGTGGACCCGCGCGAGGTGCAGCTGACGGTGGGCGTGGTGCGCTACGAGGTGGACGGCCGCGCGCGCGGCGGGGTGTGCTCGACGTTCCTCGCGGACCGCTGCCGCCCCGGCGAGGAGGTCCCGGTCTTCGTGCAGCCGACGGCGTCGTTCCGCCCGCCGTCCGACCCGGACGCGCCGATGGTCATGGTCGGCCCGGGCACGGGCGTGGCGCCGTTCCGCGCCTTCCTGCACGAGCGGCGGGCCCTGGGGCACACCGGCCGCAACTGGCTCTTCTTCGGCGAGCGCCGCTCGGCGAGCGACTACCACTACCGCGGCGAGCTGGAGGGGATGCGCGAGGACGGCCTGCTCACGCGCCTGACGCTGGCGTTCTCCCGCGACCAGGAGGAGAAGGTCTACGTGCAGGACCGCATGCTCCAGCACGGTGAGCAGCTGTGGGCGTGGCTGCAGGACGGCGCCTGCCTGTACGTGTGCGGCGACGCCTCGCGCATGGCGCGGGACGTCGACGCGGCGCTGCGCCGCGTCGTGCAGGTGCACGGCGGGATGGACGAGCAGGAGGCCTCGAACCACGTCAAGCAGCTCGCGGCCGACGGGCGGTACCTGCGCGACGTCTACTGACGGGCGGTGCGCCGGGCCTCACAGCCGCCGGGCGGCGGGGTGAGGACAACGTGTCGCCGGCGAAACACGGGTGAGCGCGACCGGTAACACGCCGTACCTACCTTCGGTGGCACGACACGACCCCAGCGAGGAGTCAGCACATGGCCGTCACGGAGGAGCACGACCCCGCGCTCGGCACCATCCCGCGCCCGCGTCCCGGCCGGTGGATCGACCACTACGACCCCGAGGACCGGGACCAGTGGGAGTCCGCGGGCCGCCCGACCGCCCGGCGCAACCTGCGGCTGTCGATCTTCGCGGAGTTCCTGGGCTTCTCCGTGTGGCAGCTGTGGACGATCGTCACCCCGTCGCTGAACGGCGCCGGCTTCAGCCTGAGCGCGAACCAGCAGTTCTGGCTGATCGCGATCCCGAACCTCGTGGGGGCCACGCTCCGCTTCCCGTACACCTTCGCGGTCCCGCGCTTCGGCGGGCGCAACTGGACGATCGTCTCCGCGCTGCTGCTGATCGTGCCGTGCGCCGGCCTGGTGGTCGTCGTGCAGAACCCGCAGACGCCCTTCTGGGTCATGGTGCTGGTAGCCGCGACCGCCGGTGTCGGTGGCGGGAACTTCGCCAGCAGCATGGCGAACATCTCGTTCTTCTTCCCGGAGCGGGAGAAGGGCGCCGCACTGGGCCTGAACGCCGCCGGTGGCAACCTCGGCGTCGCCGTCGTGCAGCTGGTCGTCCCGATCATCGTCGTCATCGGCGGTGGGCTGGCGCTGGAGCGGGCCGGGCTCGTCCTCATCCCCCTCGCCGTGCTGGCCGCGGTGCTGGCGTGGCGCTCGATGGACAACCTCTCCGCCGCGAAGGCCGACCTCGGCGGCTACGCCGCCGCGCTGCGCAACCGCCACACCTGGATCATCTCGTTCCTGTACATCGGCACCTTCGGCTCCTTCATCGGCTACGCCGGGGTGTTCCCCACGCTCATCAAGAACCAGTTCCCCGAGGTCTCCTTCGACTGGGGGTTCATCGGCCTGCCGGCGGTGCCGCTGACCCTGGCCTTCACCGGCGCCCTGGTGGGTTCCCTGGCCCGCCCGTACGGCGGCCGCCTGGCGGACAGGCTCTCCGGTGCGAGCGTGAGCATCGCCGCCTACGTCGTCATGGGCCTGGGGGCCCTGGGCGTCATCGCGGCGCTGAGCCTGGGCAGCTTCGCGCTGTTCTTCGGCTGCTTCCTCGTCCTCTTCGTCGCCAGCGGCATGGGCAACGGCTCGGTCTACCGGATGATCCCGGCGGTGTTCCGCGCCGGTGTCGCCCCCGGGGACGGTGCCGGGCTGCTGCTGGCCAAGCGCGAGGCCGCTGCGTGCATCGGCATCGCCGCCGGCATCGGTGCCTACGGCGGGTTCATCATCCCCCGGGTGTTCGCCACCTCGATCACGAGCACCGGCTCGCTGGCCCCGGCGCTGCTGGGGTTCATCGGCTTCTACGCGCTGTGCGCGGTGGTGACCGCCGCCGTCTACGTCCGCGGCCGGGCCACCCGGTTCGCCGGCACCACCGTCTGACCGCAGGCCACCGACGACACCTGACCGAGCGTCCCCACCCGCACCCCGGACCTCGAGGAGGACCCCGTGACCGCCACCACCACCCGCACCGACACCATCCCGCACCAGCGCAGCCGCAAGCGCCGGCTCGTCGTCGTCGGCAACGGCATGGCCGGCGCCCGCGCCGTCGAGGAGGTCCTCGAGCGCGGCGGCGCCGAGCAGTTCGACGTGACGGTCTTCGGGGCGGAGCCGTACGGCAACTACAACCGCATCATGCTCTCGCACGTCCTGACCGGTGAGGAGGAGGAGGACTCGATCTTCCTGAACTCCCTGCCGTGGTACACCGAGAACGGCATCGACCTGCGCGCCGGGGTCGCCGTGGAGAGGGTCGACACCGCCGCCCGGGTGGTCCACGACGCGCAGGGCGGCACCACCCCGTACGACGTGCTGGTCCTGGCGACGGGAGCCACGCCGTTCATCCCCTCGATGGACGGCCTGCACCGCGCGGACGGTTCCCTCCTGGACGGGGTGTTCGCGTTCCGCACCCTCGACGACACCCGGGCCCTGCTGGCCGCCGCGCGGCAGCACCGCCGCGCCGTCGTCATCGGCGGCGGTCTGCTCGGCCTGGAGGCCGCGTACGGCCTGGCCACCCACGGCGTGCAGGTCGACCTGGTGCACTCCCCGAAGCACCTGATGAACCAGCAGCTCGGCCCGGAGGCGGGGCGGGTGCTGCGCCGGTCCATCGAGGCGCTGGGCATCCGCGTCCACACCGGCGTGCGCACGAAGGGCGTGCGCGGCACGGACCGGGTCAGCGGCGTGGAGCTGCCCGACGGCGAGGTGCTCGACGCCGACCTGGTGGTCGTCGCCGCCGGGATCCGGCCGAACACGGAGGTCGCGCTGCGCTCCGGCCTGGAGGTCGAGCGCGGGGTGCTGGTGGACGACCGGATGCGTTGCGAGGGCGACGTCGGCGAGGTCTACGCGATCGGCGAGTGCGTGCAGCACCGCGGGGAGACGTACGGCCTCGTCGCGCCGCTGTGGGAGCAGGCCGGGGTCCTGGCCGACCACCTCACCGGAGCCGACCCCGACGCGGAGTACCACGGCTCGCGCACCGCCACGAAGCTCAAGGTCGCCGGCGTGGACGTCGTGCAGATGGGACTGCCCGGACCGGAGCGCGACGACGACGAGTTCGTCGTCTTCTCCGAGCCCCACCGTGGCGTGTACCTCAACGTGGTGATCCGCGAGGGGCGCCTGGTGGGCGCGACCCTGCTCGGGGACGTGCGCAAGACCGCGTTCCTGCAGCAGGCGTTCGACCAGGGCCTGCCGCTGCCCGAGGAGCGCACGTCCCTGTTGTTCGACCTGGGGACCCCGGGCGAGGAGGTGGGGGTCGCCGAGCTCGCCGACGGCGCGCAGGTCTGCAACTGCAACGGCGTCACCAAGGGGGCGATCGTCCAGGCCGTGGAGGGCGGCGCGACCTCGCTGAACGCCGTGATGGGCGCCACGAAGGCCGCCAAGGGCTGCGGTTCCTGCAAGTCCGCGGTGGAGCAGATCACCCAGTGGGCCGCCGGCGGGAACCTCACCGTCGACGAGTCCGCGAACTGGTACGTGCCGGGCGTTCCGATGGCGAAGCCGGAGCTCATGGCCGCCATCCGCGAACGTGGCCTGAAGTCCGTCTCGGCCGTCTTCCGCGAGCTGGCCCCGGGCGGCACCGAGGACGCCAAGTCGAAGATGGGCCTGACCTCGCTGCTGCGGATGATGTGGCCCGAGGGCATCGAGGAGGAGCGCGACGGGCGGTTCATCAACGACCGCGTCCACGCGAACATCCAGCGCGACGGCACGTTCTCCGTCGTGCCGCAGATGAAGGGCGGGGTCACCACCCCCGAGCAGCTGCGGAAGATCGCCGACGTGGCCGACAAGTACGACGTCGGCATGGTGAAGGTCACCGGCGGGCAGCGCATCGACCTGCTGGGCGTGAAGAAGGAGGACCTGCCGAGGGTGTGGAAGGACCTCGGCATGCCGTCGGGGTACGCCTACGGCAAGAGCGTGCGCACCGTGAAGACGTGCGTGGGCACCGACTTCTGCCGCTTCGGCCTGGGCGACTCCACGAAGCTCGGCATCGACCTGGAGACCAGGTTCCAGGGCATCGAGACCCCCGCCAAGCTCAAGCTCGGCGTGGTGGGCTGCCCGCGCAACTGCGCCGAGGCGTACGTGAAGGACATCGGCGTCGTCGCCGTCGGGGGCGGCAAGTGGGAGGTGCACGTCGGCGGCGCCGCGGGTGCCTCGGTGCGCAAGGCGGACCTGCTGGCGACGGTGGACTCCCCCGAGGAGGTCATCACCCTGGCGGGCCGGTTCATCCAGTTCTACCGCGAGTGGGGCAACTGGCTGGAGCGCACCTACGAGTTCGTGCCGCGCCTGGGCGTCGAGCGTGTCCGCGCGGTCCTCGTCGACGACAGCGACGGGATGGCGGCCGGCCTGGACGAGCGGATGCAGGCCACCGTGGACAACTACCGCGACCCGTGGCTGGAGGGCGAGCAGCCCGTCACCCCGGGGCAGTTCCGCCCCTCCCTGCCCCTGGTGGACCTGCCGCTGGTGCCGCGCCGCCCGGCCGGCGCTCCCGGTGGCCTCGCCCCCGAGGTCCACTCGAACTCGAACGCCGTCCCCTCGACCGCGGAGGTCTCCCGATGAGCGTCCCCACCCAGCGCGCGGTCCGGCACGACGTGTGCCCCCTGGACGAGCTGCCCGTCGGCGAGGGCCGCACCTACGTCGTCGGCGGTGAGCAGGTCGCGCTCTTCCGCCGCCGCAGCGGCAGGGTGAGCGCCGTGCAGGCCGCCTGCCCGCACGCCGGGGGCCCGCTGGCCGACGGGCAGATCGACGAGCGCGTCGTGGTCTGCCCGCTGCACCAGAACGCCTTCGACCTGGACACCGGCGAGTCCACCACCGGTGCCGCACCGGTTCGGGTGCACCCGTGCTCCGTGGGACCCGACGGCCGTGTCACGGTGGAGCTGTGACGGACGCGGGGCGGGTGCCGTACCCGCTGCACCTCGACCTCACCGGCCGCCGGGTGCTCGTGGCCGGCGGCGGGCCGGTGGCCGCGCGCCGGGCCGCGGACCTGGTGGCCGCGGGAGCCGACGTGCACGTGGTCGCCCCGGCGGTGTGCGAGGACCTGCGCGAGCTGCTGCCGCGGCTGACGTGGCACGAGCGCGAGGCCGTCGACGGAGACGTCGAGGGCGCGTGGCTGGTGCACACCGCCACGGGCGACCCCGCCACCGACGCCGCGCTGGCCGGTGCGGCGCAGGAGCGGCGCACCTGGTGCGTACGCGCCGACGACGCGGCGGCGTCCGCGGCCTGGACCCCCGCGGTGGTGCACCGCGACGGCCCCGCGGGTCCCGTCACCGTCTCGGTCTCCGCCGGCCGCGACCCGCGCCGGGCGCGGGCGCTGAAGGAGGCCCTCGCCCGGTGGCTGGACGCCGGCGCAGCGCCCCTGCGCCGCGAGCGCGTCCCCGGCCGGCCCGGGCGCGTCACGCTCGTGGGCGGCGGCCCGGGCGAGGTGGACCTGATGACCCTGCGCGGCCGGCGGCGCCTGGCCGAGGCCGACCTCGTCGTCGTCGACCGCCTCGCTCCCACGGGCGTGCTCGCCGAGCTCGGCGAGGAGGTGGAGGTCGTGGACGTGGGCAAGACGCCCGACCACCACCCGGTCCCGCAGGAGGAGATCAACCGCCTGCTCGTCGAGGCGGCCCGCACCGGGCGGCACGTGGTCCGGCTCAAGGGTGGCGACGGGTACGTGCTGGGCCGCGGCGGCGAGGAGGTCCTCGCCTGCCGCGCGGCCGGCGTGGAGGTGGAGGTCGTGCCCGGCGTCACCAGCGCCTTCGCGGTGCCCGCCGCCGCCGGCATCCCCGTCACCCACCGCGGCCTGGCGCGCTCCGTCACCGTCCTGACCGGCCACGACGCCCCGGACCACGCGTCCCTGGCCCGCCTCGAGGGCACCCTGGTGGTCCTCATGGGCGTGTCGACCCTGCCGGAGCTGACCGCGGGCCTGATCGCCCACGGCAAGGACCCCGCCACCCCGGTGGCCGTGGTGGAACGGGGCTGGACGCCGCACCAGCGCACGACCACCGCCCCGCTGGACCGCATCGCCGCCGTGGCCGCCGAGCGCGGCGTGCGCTCCCCCGCCGTGGTCGTCGTGGGGGCCGTCGTCGACCTGGCCGCCACCGTCGGGGAGGTCGCCTCCGCGCGGCCGTCCACCTCCGCCGGCCTCGCGGGTCCGGGGGAGCTCGTGGCGCCGCCCGGCGCCGTCGCCTACTGTCCGGGAGCGTGAACGAGATGCCGGCCGCGCCGAGCGCGACCCAGGTCCCCGCGGCGCGCGGCGCCACCGCGGGAACCTCGCCGTCGTCGCAGCTGCTCGGGGTGACGATCGGCGTCACCAGCGACCGGCGCTCCGACGACATGGTCGCCACGTTCACCCGCAAGGGGGCCCGCGTCGTGCACGCGCCCACCATGCGCATCGTGCCGCTGGCCGAGGACGAGCAGCTGGTCGCCGACACCCGCGACGTCGTCGCCGACCCGCCCGACGACGTGCTCGTCACCACCGGCATCGGGTTGCGCGGCTGGGTGGAGGCGGCCGACGCCGCCGGCCTGGCCGACGACCTGCTCGCCGTCCTCGGCCGGGCGCGCATCCTGGCGCGCGGGCCGAAGGCCACCGGCGCGGTGCGCGCCAACGGGCTGCGGGAGGCGTGGTCGGCGGCGTCGGAGCAGACCGCCGAGGCGGTGCAGCACATGGTCGACGAGGGCGTGGCGGGCCGCTCGATCGTCGTGCAGCTGCACGGCGCCGCCGACGAGCACCAGCTCGAGCCCCTCGTCGCCGCCGGCGCCCGGGTGCGCGGCGTCGCGGTGTACCGCTGGCTGCCGCCGGCGGAGCCGGACGCGGTGCAGCGCCTGGTGGAGCTGATCGCCGCCGGCCGGCTGGACGCGGTGACGTTCACCAGCGCCCCGGGTGCCGTGGCGCTGCTCGAGGCGGCCGAGCGGGCCGGGCGGCGCGAGGACGTCGTGCGGGCCTTCGGCAGCGGTGTCGTGGCCTGCGCGGTCGGCGACGTCACCGCCGAGCCGCTGCGCGCCGCGGGCGTCGAGCCGCTGGTGCCGGAGCGCTGGCGGCTGGGTGCGCTGCTGCGCACCCTGACCGAGCACCTGGCGGCGAACCCCCTGGACCGCGTGCTCACCGCGCACGGGGAGCTGGTGCTGCGCGCGCAGGCGGCCGTCCTGGACGGGAGGGTCCTCGAGCTCGCCCCCGGGCCGCTGGCGGTCCTGCGGCGGCTGGCCGACGCCCGCGGGGCCGTCGTGACCCGCGAGGAGCTGCTCGCCGAGCTGCCGGGCGCGCAGGACGCGCACGCGGTGGAGGTGACCGTGGCGCGGTTGCGCGGCGGCCTGCCCACCGGCGACCTGGTCCGCACGCTCGTCAAGCGCGGGTACCGCCTGGACGTCCTGGAGACCGCGTGACCAGCCCCGCTCCCACCACCGCTCCCTCGGAGGGGGCGCCCGTCCTCGTCGCGTGCTCGCACGGCACCCGCTCGGAGACCGGCCGCCGCACGGTGGACGCGCTGCGCGCCGCCGTGGCCGCGGCCCGGCCCGACCTGGACGTGCGCGCCGCGCACGTCGACGTCCACGGCCCGGAGCTGCCCGACGTGGTCGGCGAGCTCAGCGCCGCCGGTCGCCGCGGCGTCGTGGTGCCGCTGCTGCTGTCCAGCGGGTACCACGTGCGCGTCGACATCGCCGACGCCGTGGCCGCCGGCGGCGGGCTGGCCGTGGCGGCGGCCGCCCTCGGGCCGGGGCCGGAGGTCACCGACGTGGTGCTGCAACGGCTCGGCGAGGCGCTCGGCGAGGACCCGGCGACGTTCGACGGCGCCGTCGTGCTCGCTGCCGCGGGCTCCTCCGACGCCGTCGCGCAGGCCGACGTGCGCACCGCCGCCGACCTGCTGGCCGCGCGGCTGCGCGCACCGGTGACCTGCGGGTTCCTCTCCGCGCAGGAACCGGCGGTCGCGGACGCGGTGGCCGCCGCCCGTGCGGCGGGGGCGCGGCGGGTGGCGGTGGCGAGCTACCTGCTGGCGCCCGGGGTGTTCTCCCGGCGGCTGGCCGACGCCGGCGCCGACGCGGTGGCCGAGCCGATGGGACCGCACCCGCTGCTGGTCGACCTCGTGGTGCGCAGGTACGAGGCGGCCGCAGCGGTGGCGACCCCGTGAGCGACGGCTCACCGCCCACCGACCGGGCGCGGTGGGCGGCCGCCTCGCGCCTCTGGCACGCCGCCGTGGCCGTGGCCGTGGCGGCGGCCCTGCTCGTGCAGGTCGTGCTGACGCTGAGCGGGGACGGGGGCGCCGGGCTGCTGCGGTGGCTCAGCTACTTCACCGTCCAGAGCAACCTGCTGGTGCTGGCCGCCGCGGCGACGCTGGCGGTGCGCCCGGACCGCGACGGGCGCGGCTGGCGGGTGCTGCGCCTGGACGCGCTGCTGGGCATCGCCATCACCGGCGTGGTGTACGCGACCCTGCTCGCCCCCGGCGTGCAGCCGACGGGGGTCGACCGGTGGATCGACGCCGTCGAGCACTACGCCGCCCCCGTCGCGACGCTGGCCGGGTGGGCGCTGTTCGGGCCGCGGCCCCGCCTGGACCGGCGCACGCTGCTGCTGGCGTTCGCGTGGCCGCTGGCGTGGGTGGGGTGGACGTTCGCGCACGGCGCGGTCACCGGCTGGTACCCGTACCCGTTCCTCGACGCGGCGGCGGTCGGGTACCCGGCCGCGCTGGCGGCCACGGGGACGGTGCTCGCGGCCGGCGTCCTGCTGGCCGCGCTGCTGCGCGCGGTGGAACCCCGCCTGCCGCGCCGTCCCTGACCCCTGGCTGCGCTGCGCGCAGCAGCGGTCACCGGCCGGTGCGCGGGCACCCCAGGGAGCGCAGGCCGGCGACGAGGACGTCCAGCAGCGTCTCGACGCTGCGGTCGGGGTCGTCGGGCAGCCGGAAACCCCCCTGCGCCTGCAGCACCACGAACCCGTGGACGGCCGCGCGCACCGTCCGCACGGCGTCCACGTGCCGCTCGGGGGGCAGGCCGAAACCGTCCAGGACGCCGGTGAACACGCCCACGAGCCCGCTCGCCGCGGCGGCCAGTTCGGGGGTTCCCGCGCCCGCCGCGTCGACCTGGGCCGCGGCGTACAGCCCGGGCCGCTCGACGGCGAACGCCCGCACCGCGTGCGCCAGGGCCCGCAGCGCCTCCTCCCCCGTCCGCCCTCCGGCGGCCGCCGTGCACGCGCGGGTCAGTTCCCGCACGGCCACCAGCGTCACCTCGGCCCGCAGGTCCGCGAGCGAGCCGACGTGCTTGTAGAGGCCGGGGGTGCTCACGCCCGCCCGGGCTGCCACGGCCGCCAGCGACAGCTCCGCCGGCCCGGTCCACGACCCGGCCACCAGGTCGACGGCCAGGGCGACCACGGCCTCGCGCGAAAGGCCCGCCCTAGGCACCGGCGGGACCCACCGCGCCGGCACCGGGGGACGCGACCGCGGGGTGCACCCGCCGCAGGAACTCCACGACGCGGGGGGCCACGAGGTCGGGGCGCTGCGCGTGCGGGTAGTGCCCGGCCTCCGGCACGAGGAACGCCTCGGACGGCAACTGCCGCGCCATCCACGACAGCTCCGCCGCGGGATCGGGGTAGTCCGGGTCCAGAGCACCGACGACGAGGAGGGCGGGGGCGCTGACGGCGGGCAGGGCGGGCGGGACGACCGAGTGGTCCAGCGACACCGCCAGCCGGCGGAACTGCGCCAGCCTCGCGGGGTCCCTGAACGAGGCCCGCAGCTCACCCAGGTGCTCGCCCAGCCACGGCGCGGTGCGTCCCCGGTTGAGCCGGGCGTAGAACGCCGTCCAGGCGCGCGCCCCCCAGGGCCGGGCCAGGGCGAGGCGGAAGGTGTTGCGCACCAGCGGGTCCGCCCACCGCGGCCCGGTGGGACGCAGGAACGGGCAGATCAGCACGAGGCCGGCGACGAGGTCGGGGCGCTGCGCGGCGGCGAGGACGGCGGCCGAGGCGCTCATCGAGTTCCCCACGAGGACCGCGGGCTCTCCCGCCTCCTCCAGCAGCGCGACGAGGTCTGCGGCGGTGGCCTCGTCGCCGTGCTCGCGGAACGTCGTGTCCGAGGCGCCGTGGCCGCGAAGGTCGGTGAGCACGAGCCGGAACCCGGCCTCCACGACCGGTCCGGCCAGGTCGCGGTAGGAACCGGTGAGGTCGCCCATGCCGGGCACGGCGACGACGAGCGGGCCGGCGCCGGAACTCCTGAGGGCGATCCGGCCGCCGGGGCGGTGGAGGAACTCGGTGGGGGTCACGACCACGAAGTTAATGCCATTAACCTCAGGTGTCCAGGGGCGTTCGCCGGCTCGCGGGGTCGGGGCGAGCGCACCGCGGCGACCACGCGCCCGCGACCACCCGGCGTGCCTCACCGCACGACGTTCAGCCACCCCTGTCCCGCGAGCCGGCGGCGCACCTGCTCGCGCAGCAGCCGCACCATGCGCGGCCGGAAGGCGCTGGTGTTCCCGCCGACGTGCGGGGTGACGAGGACTCCGGGGGTCCGCCAGAGCTCGTGGTCGGCCGGCAGGGGTTCGGGGTCGGTGACGTCGAGCGCGGCGGTGAGCCGGCCGGTGCGCACCTCGGCGAGCAGGGCGGCGGTGTCGACGACCGGACCGCGGGCGACGTTGACGAGCAGCGCCCCGTCGGGCATCGCGGCCAGGAACCCCGCGTCCACCAGGCCCCGGGTCGCCTCCGTCAGCGGGCACGCCAGCACCACCACGTCGTGCCCGGGCAGCAGCGCGGGCAGGTCGGACGCGGCGCGCACGGGCACGCCGTCCTGGACGCGGGCGCGGGAGGCCACGGCGGTGACCTCCACCTCGAAGGGTGCCAGCCGGGCGGCCACGGCACGGCCCACGCCGCCGAACCCGACGACGAGGACGCGGCGGTCCGCCAGGGCGCTGCGGCGCGACGGCGCCCAGCGGCCCTCGCCCATGGCGCGCGCGTCGTCGTCGACGCCCCGCAGCCGGGCGATGGCGAGCGCCACGGCGAGCTCGGCGGTGGACGCCTCGTGCACGCCCGCCGCGTTCAGCAGGGCGATCCGCTCCGGCAGCTGCTGCGGCACCCCGTCGAAGCCGATGGTCATCAGCTGCACCGCCTCCACCGCCGGGCGGTCCGCCACGGCGCGCAGGTCGGGGGTGGCGACGTACGGGGGCACGACGAGCGCGGGCGCGGGATCGGGCGGGGCGCCGGTGCCGTCCCACACGAGCAGGCGCGCACCGTCCAGCGGGCCGACGGCGCGCACCCAGGACGGCGAGGGCACGCTGACGAGGAGGGGCTCGGGGGCGCTCACGCGGGCACGCTACCGACGGGGCCGTGCACGCCGGTGCGGCGCGGGTGACGATGGGGGCATGCGCCCGACGACGCACCGCCGCGCGGCCCGGCCGGCCGGGGTCCTGTCCGTCCTGCTGCTGGTCGCGGCGTGCGGCGGGGCGGACGGGGGCGGGCGAACCCCCGCCACCGCTCCGGCGGGGACGCCGAGCACCCCGGCGGCGAGCACCCCGGCGGCGAGCACCCCGGCGGCGAGCACCCCGGGCGGCGCGTCCACCCCGCCCGCAGCCGCGGGCGTCCCGGGCACGCCGGTGGACGTGACCACCGGCCTGGACGTGCCGTGGGGGCTGGCGGTCCTGCCGGACGGGACGGCGCTGGTGACGCTGCGGGACGAGGCCCGCGTGGTGCGCACGGGCCCGGGCGTGCTGGCCCGGGTGGCCGCCACGGGTCAGGACGGCCGGGTGGACGGGGTGGTCCCCGACGGGGAGGGTGGCCTGCTGGGGATCGCGCTGTCCCCGGGGTTCGCGCAGGACGGGCAGGTGTACCTGTTCCTCACCACCCGCGACGACAACCGGGTGGTGCGGTACTCGTACGCGGACGACCGGCTCAGCGATCCGCGGCCGGTCCTGACCGGGATCCCGAAGAACTCCACCCACAACGGCGGCCGGATCGCGTTCGGGCCGGACGGGATGCTGTACGTGGGCACCGGCGACGCGCAGGACCGCGCGGCGGCGCAGGACCCGCGCTCGCTGGCGGGGAAGGTGCTGCGCGTCGCACCGGACGGTTCGGTCCCGCCGGACAACCCGTTCGAGGGCTCGCCGACGTGGTCGTACGGGCACCGCAACCCGCAGGGTTTCGCCTGGGACTCCACCGGCCGGCTCATCGCCTCGGAGTTCGGTCAGGACACCTACGACGAGCTGAACGTCATCCGTCCCGGCGGGAACTACGGCTGGCCGGTGGTGGAGGGCCCCGGTGACGGCGGGGGCCGGTTCGTCGCTCCGGTGCAGACGTGGGCGACGGCGGAGGCGTCCCCCAGCGGGGTGGCGGTGACGTCCGACGCGGTCCTCGTCGCCGGGTTGCGCGGCGAGCGGTTGTGGCGGGTGCCGCTGACCCCGGAGGGACCCACCGGGACCCCGGAGGCGTACCTGCAGGGTGCGCTGGGTCGGCTGCGCAGCGTCGAGGTGGGGCCGGACGGCTCGCTGTGGGTGCTGACGTCGAACACGTTCCGCGGTGAGCCGCGGGCGGGCGACGACCGCCTGGTCAGCGTGCCGCTGACCTGACGCGGAGCACGGCGGTCCCCGGGTGCCGGGCGGCGCCCCCGGCCGTAGCGTGCGGGCGCCGACACCCGACCCGGAGGACCGACGTGGACCTGACCCCCGAGCTGCTCGACCTGCTGCGAGCGCCGAGCACCTGCTACCTGGCCACGACGATGCCGGACGGGTCGCCGCAGCTGACGCAGACGTGGGTGGACACCGACGGCGAGCACGTCGTCGTCAACACCGTGCAGGGGTTCCAGAAGACGCGGAACGTCGAGCGCGACCCGCGCGTGGCCCTGACCGTGTCCGACCCGGCGAACCCGACCCGCTACGTCGCGGTGCGCGGCCGCGTGGTGGACACCACCACCGAGGGCGGCGCCGAGCACATCGAGGAGCTGTCGCGGAAGTACACCGGCGGCCCCTACCCCTGGTACGGGGGGCGCGACCAGGTGCGCGTGGTGCTGCGCATCGCGGTCGACCGGGTGCACGCGATGGGGTGAGGCAGGTGCGCCCCGGCGGCGCCGAAGTTCCACAAAACTTCTTGTACAACGTTCCTCGCAGGACCTAGCCTCCTCGCGTGGCCCCCCCGCGCACCGTGCAGCTCACCGACCCCGCGGCCATGCGCGTGCTCGCGCACCCCACCCGGCTGCGGCTGCTCAGCGAGCTGCGCACGTCCGGCCCGGCCAGCGTGGGGGCGCTGGCGCGCGCCGTCGACGAGGCGCCCGGCTCGGTCAGCTACCACCTCGGCCGCCTGGCGGAGGTGGGGTTCGTCGAGGAGGCCGCCGAGCACGCCCGCGACCGCCGCGAGCGCTGGTGGCGCGCCACCGCCGAGCTGACGCACCTGGACCCGGCCGCCGACCGCGCCGACCCCGAGCGCGACGCCGCCTCCACCGCGCTGCGCCGGCAGATCGTCCGCCACCTCGCGCGGGAGGTGGAGTCCCACCTCGAGGCCGAGCACGCGCTGCCGGCGGAGTGGGTGGCCGCCGGCACGCAGGGCGACTGGGTGTGGCACCTGACCGCCGCCGAGCTGGCGGAGTTCACCGCGCAGCTGGAGGCGCTGTGCGCCGCCTGGCAGGAGCGCTCCGACGCCGCCCGGGACAACGCCCGCGACGGCGCCCGCCCGGTCCGGGTCATCTGCTCGGCGTTCCCCCGCCCCCCGGCGGGACCGTGAGGCCCCGCGCCCGGCTGGGTTGCGTCCTGGCCGCGCACACGGCCAGTTCCGCCGGCAACACCGCCACGGCGATCGCGGTGCCGCTGCACGTGCTGCAGACGACCGGCAGCACCGCCCTGGTCGGCGTCGCCGCCGCCGTGGCGCTGGTGCCCGTGGTGCTCGGCGGGGTGTTCGGCGGGGTCCTGGTGGACCGCGTCGGGTACCGGCGCACCAGCGTCGCCAGCGACCTGGTCGGCGCGGTCACCATCGCCCTGGTGCCGCTGCTGGACGCCACCGCCGGCCTGCCGTTCGGGGTGCTGCTGGTGCTGCTGTTCGCCACCGGGCTGCTGGACACCCCCGGGCAGGCGGCGCGGCACGCGCTGCTGCCGGAGCTCTCGGCGGAGGCGGGCGTCGCGCTGGACCGGGCGACGGGGTGGATGGACGCCGCCGAGCGGCTGGCGCGCCTGCTGGGCGCCCCCCTCGCCGGGGCGCTGGTGGGCCTGACCGGTGCGCTCACGGTGCTCGCGCTGGACGCGGTGACGTTCCTGGCCTCCGCGCTGCTCGTCGCGGTCGGCGCTCCCGCGGTCGCCCGCGCGGTGCGGGCGCGCACGGGGTACTGGCGGGAGCTGGCCGAGGGCCTGGCGTTCGTGCGCGGCGACCGCCTGCTGCGCGCGGTGGTGCTCCTGGTGGCGTGCACGAACGCCTTCGACGCCGCGTTCAGCTCCGTGGTGCTGCCGGTGGTGGCGCGCGAGCGCTTCGGCGGCGGCCCGGCGCTGGGGCTGCTCGTGGGCACGTTCGGCGCCGGCGCGGTGCTCGGGGCGCTGGCCTACGGCGCCGTGGGCACCCGTTTCCCCCGGCGCGCCGTGTTCGCGGTGGCGTTCCTGCTGGTGGGGGCACCGCGCTTCCTCGTGCTGGCCGCCGACCCCGGTCTGGCCGTCGCGGTGGTGACGATGGTGCTCACCGGGGTGGCCGCGGGGGCGATCAACCCGGTGCTCGGGGCGGCCGAGCTGGAGCGGGTGCCGCCGCACGCGCGCGCCCGCGTGGCCGGCGTCGTCGGGGCCGGTGCCTGGGCGGCGATGCCGATCGGCCAGCTCGGCACCGGCGTGGCGCTGGAGCACGCAGCGCTGCCGGTCGTGCTGCTCGCGCTGGGCGGGGCGTACCTGCTGGTGACGCTGTGGCCGTTCGGCTCGGCGACCTGGGCGGAGCTGGACCGCGCCCCCGACGCCGCGGCCTCCCCCACCTCCCCGTGATCTCGCACGCGTGAACGTTCACGCGCGCGAGATCACGGAGGGGGTGGGGGAGGTCGGGTGAGGACCCCGTGGGGCCGGAGCGCTCACCGCGAGGGGTGCGAGCAGGTCGTGGCACGGTGGGCCGGGCGGCCACCGGCGCCGCGGACGGGAGGACGGGTGTTCGAGCACGTCGGTGAACTGGTCGCGGAGCACGCCGGGGCCCGGTGGGTCCTGCTGGCGGTGCTCGCCCTGTCGGCCCTGGACGCGTTCGTCCCCCCGCTGCCCAGCGAGTCCGTCGTCATCGCCCTGGCGGCGGTCTCCGCCGACACCGGCGCTCCGCACCCGGTGCTGCTGGGCCTGTGCGCGATGGTCGGGGCGTTCTGCGGCGACAACCTCACCTACGCCCTGGGGCGGCACTCCTCGCTGCGGCGCCGGATCGCGGGGCACCCGCGGCTCGATCGCGCGTTCGCGCGCGCCGAGCGCGAACTGGACCGCCGCGGCGCGTTCGCGGTCCTGGCCGCCCGGTACGTGCCGGTGGGCCGCACCGCCGTGAACCTCACCGCCGGTGCCGCCCGGTTCCCCCGGCGGCGGTTCGTGGGCCTGTCGGCGCTGGCGGCGCTGACGTGGGCGGGGTACTCCGTGCTCATCGGCACCCTCGCCGGTCAGTGGGTGGAGTCGACACCGCTGGCCGGTGCGCTCCTCGGCATCGCGATCGCCCTGGTGCTGGGGTTCGCCGTGGACACCGTGCTGCAGAAGGTGCTGCGCCCGCGCGCCCGGGTCTGAACCGGGGAGCGCGGGCGCGCGGAACGAGCGGTCAGCGGGTCACCAGGACGTCTCCCCCGGCGGCAGCACGGCCAGTTCCGGCACCACGCTGTCCGGCCAGGTCGCGAACACCGTCATCAGCGCCCGCGCCACCGTGGCGGGCTGCTGCAGCTTCGTCAGGTCCGCGTCGGGGAAGCGGTCGGTGACGAAGGGCGTGGCCATCCCGCCGGGGATCAGGCCGGTGACGCCCACGCCGATCGAGCCGTGCCGCTGCTTGCAGTCGCGCTGCGCCTCCTTGAACAGGGCGGCGGTGTAGGCGCGCAGGCCGTGCTTGCTGGCCGCGTACGCCGACGCCTCCGTCCACACGCGCCGCGCGGCCGTGGAGAGGGTGTTCACCACGTAGCCGTGGTTGCGCTCCAGCATCGCCGGGTAGACGTTCGCCACCAGGTACATCGGGCCGAGCAGGTTCGTGGCCACCACGCGCTGCGCCTGCTCGGGGGTCTGGTGCTCGATCGGGGTGCACACGTCGAAACCGGCGTTGTTGACCAGCACGCCCACCGGCCCGTCCTGGTCCCGGACGGACGCCACGGCCGCCTGCACCGCCACCGGGTCGCCGACGTCCAGCACCAGGGGCGCCGCGGAACCGCCGGCGTCGGCGATCGCGGCGACCGTGCCGTCGGCGGCCTCCTGCCGCACGTCGCTGACCCAGACCTTCGCACCGGCCGCGGCCAGCTCCTTCGCGATCGCCGCGCCGAGCCCGCTCCCCGCACCGGTGACCAGCGCCACCTCACCCTTCAGCTCCATGCCCCGAACCTAGGGGGAGGTCCACGGACGGGCGAACGCGGCCGTCCCGGGCACCCGCCGGCCGGGCAGCGCTCGCTACCCTCCCTGCCACCGACGCACACCGGGAGGACCCGTGGCACCCGCGAGCCCGGCGCGTCCCGGGGCCCTCGCGCACCCGCGCCGCCGGTGGGCGGCCGCGGGCGTGCGCACGCGTTCCAGCGCCGCGGCCGTGCTGGTGCTCGCGCTGCTGATCGCCACCGCGGGCACCGCCGGGCTGCTGGTGCTGCGCGGCTCCCTGCTGGACACGGTGGCGACCTCCGCGACCGTGCAGGCGCGGCTCGTGCGGGCGGCGGTGAGCCCGGGAGCGCTCGACGGGAGCGACCCGGCGGCCCGCGAGCGCCTGGACGCGCTGGTGGGCGCCGACGACGAGCGGGGCACGCACGTGCAGGTGGTCGCCGACGGGGAGGTCGTCACCGCCAGCCGGGCGCTGGCCGGGCTCGCACCGCTCTCCTCCGCCGTCCCCGGGGTCGGGCGGACGCGGGTGCGGGAGCGGTCCCTGCCGCAGCTGGGCGACGACGAGCGCTGGCTGGTGGCCGTGGTGGGTGCGGACGCGGACGGGCAGCGGTACACCGTCGTGGTCGCCGAGAGCACCGCGGGCGCGCAGCGGACGCTGCGCACCGCGGCCCTGCTGGTCGCCGTCGGCGGGGCGCTGCTGCTCGTGGCGGTGGGGGTCGCCACGCACGTGTTCGTGGGCCGCTCGCTGCGCCCGGTGGAGGCGATCCGCCGCACGGTCGACGGCATCACCTCCGCGGACCTGGCCGGTCGCGTCCCCGTCCCGCCGGGCGACGACGAGGTGTCCCGGCTGGCGCGGACGATGAACGAGATGCTGGGGCGGTTGCAGGCCGCCCAGCGGGCGCAGCGGCGGTTCGTCGCCGACGCCAGCCACGAGCTGCGCAGTCCCGTGGCGACGCTGCGGGCGGCCGCCGAGGTGCAGCGCCTGCACCCGGGGGCGACCGGGCCGGTGGAGTTCGCCGCCCTGGTGGACGGTGAGGCGGTCCGCCTGGAGCGCCTGGTGGCCGACCTGCTGCTGCTGGCCCGCGCCGACGAGGGCGCGGCGGTGCCGGTGCGCGCGGAGGTGGACGTGGACGAGCTGCTGGAGTCGGAGGGCGCCCGGCTGCGCGCCAGCACGGCGCTGGAGGTGGTGGTGCGCACCGCACCGGCCCGCGTCCTGGGCGACGCCGGGCAGCTCGGCCGCGCGGTGCGCAACCTCACCGACAACGCCGCCCGGCACGCGCGCGGCCGGGTCGAGCTGGGGGTGCGCGCCGACGGGCCGGAGGCCGTGGTGACGGTCGCCGACGACGGCGCCGGCGTGGCGGAGGGCGAGCGCGAACGGGTGTTCGACCGGTTCGTCCGGTTGCAGGACAGCCGCGACCGCGCCTCCGGCGGCACCGGCCTGGGCCTGGCGATCGTCGCCGGGACGGTCACCGCGCACGGCGGCTCGGTGCGCTGCACCGCACCGGCCGGCGGGAGCGGGGCGCTGTTCGAGGTGCGTCTGCCGCTGGCCCCGCACCCCGAGGACGGATCCGGGGACGACCCCGGGGTGCGGAGCCGGTGACGAGGCGGGGAGCGCGCCGGCGGCGCCTCAGCCGCCGTCGGCGGCGAGCCGGTAACCGGCGCCGCGCAGCGTCTGGATCGCCGCGCGCCCGAAGGGGACGTCGATCTTGCGGCGCAGGTAGCGCACGTACACCTCCACGACGTTCGGGTCGGTGCACGCCAGCGGGTCCCACACGGCGTCGAGGATGCGCGCCTTGCTGACGACCTCGTCGCGGTGGCGCATCAGGTGGTGCAGGAGCGCGAACTCCCGCGCGGTCAGCTCGATCGGCACGTCGCCGCGGTGCACGCGCCGGCTGGTGGGGTCCAGGCGCAGGTCGCCCGCGGTCAGCTCCACGGGGCGCTCGGGGGCGCCGCGGCGCACCAGCGCGCGCAGGTGCGCCACCAGCACGGGGAAGGAGAACGGCTTGCCGAGGAAGTCGTCCGCGCCCAGGTCCAGGGCGTCGACCTGGTCGTACTCGCCGTCCTTGGCGCTCAGCACGAGCACGGGCGTCCACACGCCGGCCGCGCGCAGGTCGCGGCACACCTCGTAGCCGTTGCGCAGCGGCAGCATGAGGTCCAGGACGAGCACGTCGTAGTCGAGCTCCCGGGCGCGCCAGAAGCCCTCGTGCCCGTCGTGGGCGACGTCCACCGAGAAACCCTCGGCGGTCAGTCCCCGGCGCAGCGTCTCGGCGAGGACGGTCTCGTCCTCGACCACCAGCACCCTCACGGCACCCGCCCCGCCCCCACGGCGGCAGCGTAGGTGCGCGGCCGGGGTGCGGGCGGCCCCACCACCCGGACGGGTGCACGCGGCCACCAGCGCGGCCACGGGCCGGGGGTCGGCGCTCAGGCCAGCGCGAGACCGGCGCCGACGGTGAGCGCGGTG
This sequence comes from Kineococcus sp. G2, assembly GCF_037154035.1. Lineage (NCBI taxonomy): Bacteria > Bacillati > Actinomycetota > Actinomycetes > Kineosporiales > Kineosporiaceae > Kineococcus > Kineococcus sp. G2. Next base: position 38,516 of record NZ_JBBBEM010000056.1, read on the forward strand.
GCCAGCGCGCCGAGGAGCAGGCCGCGGCGGGGCGAGGCCGCCACCAGCGGCGAGGAGCGCAGCGGCCGCTCCACGAGGCGGGCGGTCACCAGCGCGGGCACCACCGCCAGCAGCTCCACCGCCAGCAGCACCCGCCACGAGGTGGTGCCGAGCACCTCGGCGGCGAGCACCACCGCGGGAACGTGCCACAGGTACCAGACGTAGGACAGCCGCCCGCAGGCCCGCACCGGCCGCAGGGACAGCACCCGCGCCACCGACCCGCGCGCCGCGCCGCAGGTGCCGGAGGCGATGAGGGCGACGGTGGCGAGGGTGGGCAGCAGGGCGATGCCGCCCGGGTACGGCAGCCGGGTGACGGTGACGGCGCTGACGGCGAGCACCAGGGCCCCGGCCCAGCCGACGGCGCGCAGCACCGCGGCACCCCCGCCCGCCCCGCACCGGGTCGCGACGAGGGGGGCGGCCAGGGCCAGCAGGCCCCCGGCGCCGAACTGCCACGCCCGCGTGAGCGTGCTCAGGTACCCGAACAGCTCGGCGCGCGCGGTGAGGACGACGCAGGCCGCCAGCGACAGGGCGCTGAGCACCGCCAGGGCGAGCGCCAGGTCCCGGCGCAGCCGGCCGGGACGAGCCCGGCGCACGACCAGCAGCACCAGCAGCGGCCACACGAGGTAGAACTGCTCCTCCACCGCCAGCGACCAGTAGTGCTTCAGCGGGCTGTGCGCGACCTCCTCCCCCAGCTCGTGCGAACCGAACGACAGCAGCCACCAGTTCGCGACCTGCGCGCCCGCGGCGACCGCGTCCCGGGCGATCGCGGAGACCCGGTCGGGCAACAGCACCAGCGCACCCAGCAGGGTCGCCAGGACCACCACGGCGGCGCTGGGCAGGATGCGCCGCGCGCGGCGCGCGTAGAAGTCGCGCAGCGACACGCCCCCGGTGGGGGGGGGGGGGGGGGGGGGGGGGGGGGGGGGGGGGGGG